>NZ_JAKTIJ010000003.1:0-77290 GCF_027855275.1 Acinetobacter sp. AOR12_HL
TGGCAGCATTGCGGCACCAGCATTGGCTGGGGATTACACTGGGACAGCGACCGATGTGAACGGCAACCCTGCGACTGATACAGCGACAGCGGTAGCGCTAGATACCATTGATGCTATTAATGATAATGTAACGTTTGATCCAGGTACGTTTGTAAGTACTATTTGGGACGCACCAATAATAGCTCAAGATATTAATGTTCTTGATACCTCTATTATTGGTGATACTTCAATGAATGTTGAGTTTTCTGTCCCTAGAAATAGCGCAGATATTGGTACAGGTCATGAAGGTGATGTTGTTATTCAAGTAAGCCAAGACAATTTGATAGCAGTTGCTTCCGGGTTTAGTGTATTAGTCGAATATTTTGATGGGGCTAATTGGGTACAATACACCACGGCTACAACTACAAATGGAGGTTTAATTGCTGATGCGCTTGGTTTAGGGGTTTTAGGTATTGTAGATGATGGCAAAACAATAGCTGTGCATCTAACAGGTGTACCAGAAGGTCAATATCGTGTTGTAGTGCAGAACGATAGTAGTGCTATTGGTGATTTATTAGATGATTTAACATTAGCACAACTAGGTGACCAAGGTATTTTATTAGGAGCTGACAATCAGGATGCTGTATTAGATGCGGTAGAAACTGCCTTAAATGGTCAAGTATTAAATTTAGGAACTCTAGTAAGAAATGTTTTAGAACCACTGTTAAATATTGCTAATGCTGCTGGTGAAACATTAGCTGTGACTGATATTGTCGCAGCAATTGTGAAAATACCATTAGTTGGTAGTCTTTTAGGTGGTGTTGATACTGTTTTAGATTATATTGCAGACGCATTGGTTGATAATTTACTTAGTGTACTTGAGTTTACCAATGTAACCATCAATGGTTCAGAAACTTATTACACTACACCACAAGTATCAGGTAATGTTTTTGATGACAATGGATCTGGAGCAGATGATCGTGGTAATAGTGATGCAGCACTTGTGACCAAAGTAGATGGAGTTGATGTCCCTACTGATGGTACAGATGCCGTGATTAAAGGTTTGTATGGTACCTTGTATATTAATAAAGATGGTGTTTATCGTTATGTGCTGAATGGTAGTGTAGATTCTAATGGTCAGGTAGATGATTTTACTTACACTTTATCAGACGGTACTCAATCAGATACAGCCGTTTTAACTATAAGTGTGGCAGATGTTATTGCACCAAAAGCACCAATTGTTTCTTCATTGGATGAAACCACCGTTACTGGTGTTGCTGGAGCTGCGGAAGCTAATAGTGTTATTAATGTCTATGGTGGTACAGACAGTGATGGCGATGGTATTCCGGATACATTACTTGGTACAACTACAGCTAATCCTGATGGTAGTTATACAGTCACGTTGAACCCTGCAATCGCTTTAGGGGACACAGTGGTTGTTACTTCAAAAGATGCGGCTGGCAATATTTCTACACCAACAATTGCAAGTCTGCATAATATTGTCGCGCTTGATGATCCTAACCAAACTAACTATGAGTTATCTACTACAGCAGATCGTCCAAATATTAGTGGTGGTATTTTTACTTTAGCTAATGCTGGTGTTCTTGGAGATTTAATTGATTTAGATCTGAGTGCTACATCCGCTCCTGGTGTGACTGTCGGTACAAATGAACAAATCACTTTAACATTAACGGCAAGTGGGTCTACTGGTTTAGATATAAGTGCAGTTGGGAATTTAATTGATGCTATTTTAGGTGGAAATATTGGTGGTAGTCTTGATTTGATTATTGCTAAACAAACATCAACAGGTAGCTATGAAGTTTATAATACTATTGCTAATGCATATACGTTAAACAATAATGTTTTAACTTTTACCGCGTCTGGTTCGCAATCCATATCTTTGGATGATGCTGGTGTCTATAAATTTATTCTTGCTCCAAATTCCTCAACCTCGAGTGCTTTAAGTAACTTATTATCTCTGAACTTATTAGGTAATTTAATATTATCGTCTAACGATGTAGTAGCAACCATTAACAATACAGATCTTATTACTGGTAATGTTTTATCTAATGATACTGCTGCACCGATAGGTTTAGATTTGTCAATTGTTTCCATTAAAGAAACTACAGCAGGTGTAGATGAAACTGTAGTGTCTGGTACTCCTAAAGTCATTGAAGGGATGTATGGTACTTTAACTATAGATTCAACTGGTGCATATAGTTATCAAATGACGGCTAATGCAACTGCCTTAGGTAAGGTTGAAGCATTTACTTATACCGTACAAGATAATGATGGTCATTCAAAACAGGCAACTATTTATATTCGTTTGGACTCTAATTTAGTTACATTAGATTGGACGGGTAAAACAGGACTAGAAGAAGCTAATAAGTTAGTAACGCAACTGACCGCTGATAATAAGGCTTCCGCAGGTACAGTTACTACTTTATTCGATCAGGTATTAAATGGTTCTGGTGATTCTTCAAATAGTATTCAGGTAACTGGAAGTAACGGTGTATTACCTACTTCACCTCCTGAGACAGGTAGTACGGCAATACCAGATGATTCTGGGCGTTTTACCCTAGGTGCAGGGCAAACAGCATATATTTCTTTCACATCAATATTACCATCAAATGTGACTCAAGACTTTGGCTTCTTAGGAGGAGGAAACCAAACCAGTGCTTATAATGTGGTTATTGAATTAGAGAGAGATGGAGGAACACTAGCATTCGATACTCAATTGGCCACTTGGACATCAACCACCAGTGGTACGAAGTATTATTATAAAGTGACTAATACAGGAAATTCGTCGGCTAACTATGATCTAAATATTGGTTATGGTGATGGTTCAATAGCGTATAACTGGACGAATACTACTGGTAAGACATTTGGTATTAATAATATTCAATTAGATATTAAAGATACAACATATACAGCATCTTCTGTATCAGGTGACCTAATTTCTAATGATATATTATATTCAAGTGTCTTTAAAATTGGTGTTGCGGCTGGATCGACTACGCCTAGCAATTATTTGGATGCAAATTCAACACCAATAGTAGGAGCGTATGGAACTTTAACTGTTAATTTAGATGGAACCTATAGTTATCAAGCTAATGGTAAAATTGCTGACCTTGGTAAAGATGATGTCTTTACATATAAAATTGAGACATTGGATGGTACTGTAAACACACAAACTTTAACAATTAAAGTAGATGCTGATAATGTTCTGATTGGTACGCCAGATGCTGGTACAACAGGGAACGATATCGCTGTTAGTCAATCCGCAAATGAAGTCTTCACATTAGGTGATGGCGCTGATTTGTTAATTTACAATGTACTTAACGGTTCAAGCCCAACAGGTGGGAATGGAACTGATCAGTGGTTAGATTTTAATATGTCTGAAGGCGATAAAATCGATGTTTCATCTTTATTATCAGGCGCTACCACAGATAATATTAATAATTATCTTAGTGTGAGTATTAGTGGGAATCAGGTTACTTTATTGGTTGACCGAGATGGTAGTAGTGGGGGTATTTCAACTCCTACCGCACTGTTAACTTTAACTAATGAAGACCACGCAACAAATCCTATTACTAGTTTAGTAGATTTGTTAAATAATAATTCAATTATCTATTAATAGATAATTGACTTCATCAGAAAAAGAGAACCCTAGGGTTCTCTTTTTTTATTTTTAAACAATACGTTAACCTAGCTTTGAAAGAGTTCATGCTATGATGCATTGAGAATTTTATAGAACAACAAATAACGGATAGGGACTTAATTCGAGTGGCGGTATTTTTAGACTTCAAAAGACAGCTCAAGCTTTGGTTAGAACATATTGTTCACCATGTTTCAGACCTTCAAGAAGAAACTATTTTATTTATATCATTTGGCCCTAAAGATCACAGATGTAGCGTATGGCATAGTGAAAAAACAGTGCTTACACAAGCAACTCTACAATTATTTGATTTTATTGATGATCAGTTTTCGCCAGATCAACTTCCAGACTACATAAAAATTGATGTTGCGTATAATTTAGAAAAGCAAAGTTGGAACCAAATAGAGCAGCAGGTTCATCACCAATTTCACAATAATCATTACCGCAGAGGTATTGGATTTGATGATTCCTGTTCGGTAGCTTTTCTGGAGCAAGAAATATATGGAAAAGCCATTATTCGGGGCTTAAGTTATGACAAGCCGAACTTTTTTGATGAAACAAATCTGAACTATGTAATTAAACAAAAATATAGTGCAACAAAGCCGGAAATTAAACTTCAGTCACTACAAGAAGTGTGGACTTTCGATACCTATGCAACTTTTTATGAAAATGGACAATTTATTAATTTAGCGAGTCGCTACGATGCAAATGGTATTAGAGCCATTGCTAGTAATAAAAAACAGCACTTTAGAGACCTCATTGAAAAAAATGCAGCGTTTTTACATAGCCAGATTCAAGAAAATGGCAAATTCATTTATGGATATTTTCCTGCTTATGATCGTGATATACGGAACTATAATACGGTACGTCACTGTACTTCGCTTTACGCGCTTTTAGAGACTTTTGAAGTACAAGATAAACCTGAATACTGGCCTAAAATTGTTGCAGCAATTCAATACGCACTTACTACTTTCTATAAAGAAAAAGACCCAATAACTGCTTTTATGATTGATGGTAAAGAAGGGGAGCTAGAAATTAAATTAGGTGCAAATGCCGCAGCTATTTTAATGTTAACGAAATATCAAGAAATCACAGGAAAAGATGATTATTTAAAATATGCAGAGAAACTTGCTTATGGTATTTTAGAATTAGTAGATCCGGATGGATTAACTACTCATGTATTAAATTATCCAAATTATGATTTAAAAGAAAAGTTCAGAATCATTTATTATGATGGAGAAGCAGCATTAGCTTTATTAAGGTTATATCAAATTAATCAGGATAAAAGATTATTAGACACAGTTAAGTTAATGTTTGAAAATTTTATTCATAAAAGATATGAAAAATATCATGATCACTGGTTAAGTTATTGTACCAATGAGCTTACAAAAATATGTCCTGAAGAAAAATATTTTATTTTTGGTTTAAATAATTATTTAAAACATTTTATTTTTATTCGAAATAGAAAAACAACATATGCCACTTTATTAGAAATGCTAATGGCAGCCTATAAAATGGTAAATCGATTAAAAGAGCAAGGCCATAATGCACTTTTTGAACAAGCATATATGTCTGAGTTAAAAAAACTCATTATTTTTCGAGCCGAATTTCAAACCACAGGTTTTTTCTATCCGGAAATAGCCATGTATATGGCTCGACCAGATAAAATATTGCATGCTTTTTATGTACGGCATGACCGCTTTAGAGTAAGAATTGATGATCAGGAACACAACCTTTCTGGTTATATTGCCTACGTAAAAGATTTCGAAGGAGGTGAGATATGACTTACCCTCTATTTGAACTTAAGCTGCTAGCTGCTCTTGATCATGCTCAATTTGAAGAGGAAATTTGGGCATTTGAAATTGATGGAGACATTTCTACATTATTACTGATTGATTATGCATTAGAACAATTTCATCAAAAAAAAGTTCAAGCTGATGAAGTCTATCGGGTTCCTGAACAAAAAATTAAGAAAATTGGTAAACAAAATTTAGGTCTAAAAAAAAATGAGTCATATACATTTGCCGAGCTCTTACAATTCTTAATTTTTACTCAGACAAATGATGTTAAAGATGCCTTAAGCAATATGCTGTTTGGCTCTATTGAGCAAACACAATTGATCTTGTCTAAAAGAGCAGAAGATTACCAGTTAGCTTTAAGAGCACCTAATCAATTAAAAAATCTATTTTTATTGGTAAAACACATTTATAGCTATCCAGCCGAGCTGAAAAAACTTTTCTTTATTAGAACACTTTCTTTTAAAAATAAAGTATATCAACCGATTACACCTTTGCTTGCTCATCCGGTACTCACTTCGGTTTTATATATCTCACATACCTTTAGACAGATTTATATCACTTATTCCGAACATAACCGGAGCATCGGTTTTTTCTCTTTTCTGGATGATATTCACCGTCTGGAGCATTTGGTTCCTTACTACCATTATTTTCAAGAAGGGCATGTCGAGGCAAAAAAATATTCTTCTCAAACAGGCATTATCAATATTCTTGGAGATACCTATTTTGGTGAAATGTATACCGAAAAGCGTAAGTCTAGAGGGCAAACAGATGCCTTACAGCAATATGGATATCATTATTCATTTGAAAAAATACAGCCCTTTTTAGGTAAAAATGACATCAACATCGCTAACTTTGAAGCAGTATTTTCTTTAGAAAATCAATCGCCGTTAAAAGATAAAAAGCCATTTGTTTTAAAAGCAGATGCTAAAAAAACATTAGAAGAATTTAAGAGCATTCATCTAAATTATTTGGTCTTAGCAAATAACCATTTGAAAGATTACGGTGAGCAAGGATTAGCCTATACATTACATCAGTTGGATCAGGCGAGTATTTCTTATATTGGCGCTGGACTGAACCAAAAAGATGCTCACAATTACTTTGAAATCACTTTTGAGACTAAGCACTATGCGATTTTTAATGGTTATTGGCATAGAGACACGGCCTATCTGGATTATGACTTTTATGCGTTAGGATCAAGAAGTGGAGTAGCTTGCTTAAATGGCGTTTTACTTGAACAAATAATGCGTTATAAGCAGGCTCATCCAGAACGCAAAATTATTGTTATTTGTCATTGGGGTGTCGACTTTAAGCCTATTACAAAAGACCAAACTAAACTCGCGACTATTCTTACCCAAGCAGGAGCGGATCTGATCGTTGGTCATGGTGCTCATACTATTCAGCCAATTCAGATCATCAATCAAAAGCCTATTGTTTTTAATATAGGCAATGCAGTGTTTAATAGTGACGGTGAATATGAACAGCAAAATGCTTTGCCATTTGGCTGTATAGCTAGACTTGATTTGGTAAAAGATATCATTCGCCTTTACCCCATTTACACCAATAATTTACAAACATTTTGGCAGCCTTATCCTGTAGATGCTGAAGACTTCTCAAAGGCCAGTATTTATATGACATCTTTACTGACCCCTGAGAATTACATGGCATCCCAAGATCAATTAGGGAGATATCTTGAAGTTAAATTTTAAGGATATTGGTTGTAAGTCGATAAAATGGTTTGCAGTTGTACTGGAGTAAACCCTAAATTTCTTAAGCCACCACTACCTAATTTACATTCGGCACTTGTCATAATATTGGTTGGAGTACGTTTTGTAGCCTTCGGTGCACAAACATGTTTTAGACCAAATACATGCCCCATCTCATGCACACTACCAGCCTGAATATTATAATTTAGACGGTTCCAATCTAATAAAATAAAAGGTTTGCCATTATTACGAAATGCTCTACTTGTAACATCTTTAAATTTCCATTTTGTTGAGTAGGCATCATAAATAAAAACAATGACTTCTTTACTTGCAGTACGCTTAGGAAAACATGTATTTACACTGGCAGGAATAGTTTCAGTAGAAATGGGATAAGGCTGGTTAATTTGTTGTTTTAAATCACAATGTAACTTTGAGAACTCTTTGTAAGGGATATAACGGTTTAATTTGAAATTAAATATTTTCTTTCCTTGGTCATCTAAATAATATTTATTAAGGATGCTGATTTCTTTACGCATCTGCGTAAAGTTATCAAATTGTGCAGCAGAAGGATTGTTTGTTGTAAAAACGAAAGTTACAGGGACTACAGGTCTATTATTACCAGGCTCCTCTAATAAGTCTGGCTTTTGCAGAGGGGGACGAGTAGTACAAGAAACACACAGTAAAGTTCCACTGATCAACAGCAATATTTTTTTCATGCGATTTTCCCTTGAGCTCATCTTAGAGTAGGTTTAATTTTATTCAAAAATTTTTATATGATATGAATAATGTCAACGTTTATGGATTCCATTTTGACAACTCAGTATGAACTACATCGACAAATTTTAGAAGTCATCGCTTTGATTCCATATGGAAAAGTTGCAACTTATGGCCAAGTTGCTCGTATGGCAGGTTTACCTAAACATGCCAGATTAGTTGGGTATGTGCTTAAGCATCTTGAGGCAGATCATCAGGTCCCTTGGTATCGTGTTATTAATTCGCAAGGTAAAATTAGCCTAAGTAAGTTTAATGAAAAGGGCGAAAATATTCAGCAGTTAAAGCTTGAAGCAGAGGGAATCTATTTATTAAATGGCAAAGTAAACTTAAAGGAATTTGCTTGGCAGCCTTAAAAGTATTTTAATAATTGCCTGCCTTGCTCCATAAGCTAGACAGGCTTTTTAGTTTTAACGAACTATTAAAACCGGGATATGACTTTCACCTAAGACCTTTTGCGCAACACTTCCTAATACAAGTTTTCGTACACCCGTGCGGCCATGAGAACCCATCACAATCAGATCAGCATTAAGCTCTTGTGCAGCTTGAATAATTTCTTCGTGAACAACAAAACCTTCAAGTAATTTGGTTTCTACACTAAGACCTTCTTGCAAAAATTGTTGCTTGGCTTGCTCTAAAATATCTAGCAAATATGTTCTAGTACGCTCAATCAATTCATTGGTTTGCCCCGTCTTAACGTAAAGGTCAGCAATAATCGGGTCAAGTGCCATAACTTGTACAACCGTAATTTTACTGTTTAATGCTTTCCCAATTTTGATTGCTTCTTTCATAGCAACCATAGAAGTTTCAGAACCGTCAATTGGTACAAGAATATGTTGATATAACATGAGTTTATTCCTTATTGTAATGATGGTTATTTATTCAATACTTTATACTTCTTTTCTTACGATTGAAATTCGAGCACGTAATCATTTGTGTTTTTAAGCAAGAAATTCTTGCAAATATATTTTATTCGCTCTGTAATTTTTTAAGATGTGCTGTTAATGCATCTATATCATCCGTTTGTAAATATTCCCGCATTTTTAAAACTTGTTTTTCATCTAAATCATAAATTTTTAAAGCAAGTAGTTTTTCTATTTGCTCTTGAGGAAAACGGTATTTAATAATTTTTGCAGGTACGCCACCAACAATTGCATAGGGGGGGACATCTTTAGTGATCACAGCTCCAGTTGCAACAACAGCACCTTCACCGATTTTTACACCTTGCATAATCATTGCACGGCTTCCAATCCAGCAGCCATCTGCAATTATAGTGTCACCAGCGGCTAAAAAACTTCGGGTATCAAAGGGGAATGTCGATATCCAGTCTGGCCGATGAAGTTGGTTACCACCCATCATAATCACGCATTCAGCGCCAAAACAAACAAAATTACCAATATAGAGCTGATCAATTGGCTTGTCTGGAGTAGAAGGCTTGTCATGTAGATATCGCACTACACAACGTTCAAAACCTTGATCCCAATATGCCGAGTAGTAAGAGTAATTCCCTTTAATATGGATATTTGGATTTTTCACAGTTTTGGAAATAAACTCAAATTCACACCAATGGCGGACTGGTGTGTTAATTAGAGGAGTATCCATAATTTATTATCCAAACAAAAATGAGCCAAACCATATTAAATAAAAACCCCTCATGAAGAGGGGTTCAAGTGTATTACCTTAGAGGTATTCTACACTTACAACTTCGTATTCCACTTCGCCTTGAGGAGTGGTAATTTTTACTTCATCACCTTCATTTTTACCCAAAAGGCCACGTGCAATTGGCGAATTTACTGAAATTTTATTGATTTTAAAATCAGCTTCATCATCACCAACAATCTTATAAGTCTTGCGTTCTTCAGTATCAAGGTTTTCAATCGTTACCGTAACACCGAATACAACACGACCGTTTTGTTCTAAGTCTTTAACATCGATGACTTGTGCAGCACCCAATTTTCCTTCGATATCTTGGATACGGCCTTCACAGAAACCTTGCTGTTCACGAGCAGCATGATATTCTGCATTTTCTTTTAAGTCCCCATGTTCACGTGCTTCAGCAATCGCTTGAGTAATACGTGGACGTTCAACAGTTTTCAGATGTTGTAATTCTTTCTCTAAGGCGATTTTACCTTCAGGGGTCATTGGATAACGTTGCATTTCGGTCCCTCTTAAGTTGAGAAAACACAGTTAAAAAAATGAAAAAATCCCGCCACCGATAAGGTGGCGGGACTTATCGGAAAAAAATTAACCTACAGTTAAATCTTGCAAGCGGTATACATCCATTGGCAATTTCACAGCAAAGGCTTGGCAAACCGCTTCTGCACCATTGATAGTCGTTGTGTAATACACTTTGCCTTGTAGGGCAGCACGACGAATCATTGCAGAGTCATATTGAGCTTGTTTGCCTTCAGTAGTATTGACAATAAGGTGTATTTCACCATTTTTCAAGCGGTCAACAATATGTGGACGGCCTTCAGTTACTTTATTTACAGATTCACATTCTAAACCTGCTTCTTTAAGTACCTGATATGTTCCACCTGTTGCTACAAGTTTGAAGCCATATTCAACTAATTTCTTAGCAATATCAGCGATGTATTTCTTGTCTGATTCACGAACAGATAAGAACGCATGCTTTACTTCACCTTCAGTTGGCAAGCCTGGTAAGCGGTCATTTGAGCCTAAAACAGCCTTATAGAATGCTTCACCAAAGGTTTGACCAACACCCATTACTTCACCTGTAGATTTCATCTCAGGACCAAGCATTGGGTCTACGCCAGGGAATTTTGCAAATGGGAATACTGCTTCTTTTACTGCGAAACGATTTGGAATAATTTCTTTAGTAAAACCTTGAGACTCAAGTGATTGACCCGCCATACAACGAGCAGCTACTTTTGCTAAAGATTCACCAATACATTTCGATACGAATGGAACAGTACGTGATGCACGTGGGTTTACTTCAAGAACGTAAATATCGTTGCCTTTCACTGCGAACTGAACGTTCATTAAACCAACTACACCAAGTTCTTTTGCCATCGCAATTGTTTGACGACGCATCTCATCCTGAATCTCTTTAGAAAGAGAGTAAGGAGGGATAGAACATGCAGAGTCACCTGAGTGAATACCTGCTTGTTCGATGTGTTGCATAATACCGCCAATCACGACATCTTTACCGTCAGATACGCAGTCAACATCAACTTCAGTTGCATCATCAAGGAAGTGGTCAAGAAGAACAGGTGCTTCATTAGAAGCCTGTACTGCTTCACGAAGATAACGTTTAAGTTCATCTTCGTTATAGACGATTTCCATTGCACGGCCACCTAATACATAAGATGGGCGAACAACTAATGGATAGCCAACTTTCGCAGCTTCAGAGATACCTTCTTCAGCAGATTTTACAATGCTGTTGTTTGGTTGACGAAGCTGTAAACGTTGAATCATTTGTTGGAAACGTTCACGGTCTTCTGCACGGTCAATTGCATCTGGAGATGTACCGATAATTGGAGTACCAGCTTCTTCTAAAGCACGTGCCAATTTCAGTGGAGTCTGACCACCGTATTGTACGATTACGCCTTTAGGCTTCTCTGTACGTACGATTTCAAGAACGTCTTCAAGTGTTACAGGTTCGAAGTATAGACGATCAGATGTGTCATAGTCGGTAGAAACAGTTTCAGGGTTACAGTTCACCATGATTGTTTCATAACCGTCTTCACGCATTGCTAAAGCAGCGTGTACACAGCAGTAGTCAAATTCGATACCTTGACCAATACGGTTTGGACCACCACCAATAACCATGATCTTGTCACGATTTGATGGGTTAGCTTCACACTCTTCATCGTAAGTCGAGTACATATATGCTGTACCAGATTCAAACTCGGCAGCACATGTATCAACACGTTTGTAAACAGGGTAAACACCCAAGTTCCAACGTTGCTTACGGAATTGCTTTTGAGAAATACCCATAAGGTTCGCAATACGAAGGTCAGATAAACCTTTACGTTTGAACGAACGGATATTTTCAGCAGTGAGATCACCAAAACCTAAAGTTTTTACTTGAGCTTCTGTGTTGACAATATCTTGAATTTGGATCAAGAACCAACGGTCAATTTTAGTTGCTTCAAATACATCATCTAAAGAGAAGCCATGGCGGAATGCATCTGCTACGTACCAAATACGTTCAGGTCCCGGAACTTTAAGCTCTTTTAGAATAGTTTCTTTTACATTTGTTGCACCAGCTTCGATTTTCTCATCGAAACCGCTTACGCCAACTTCAAGACCACGTAATGCTTTTTGTACAGATTCCTGGAAGTTACGACCAATAGCCATGACTTCACCAACAGATTTCATCTGAGTGGTTAATACAGGTTCTGCTTGTGGGAATTTCTCGAAGTTAAAACGAGGAATCTTTGTTACAACGTAGTCAATTGATGGTTCAAAGCTTGCAGGAGTTACGCCACCAGTGATGTCATTTTTCAATTCATCAAGGGTGTAACCAACAGCAAGTTTGGCTGCGATTTTTGCAATTGGGAAACCAGTTGCTTTAGACGCAAGCGCAGAAGAACGAGATACACGTGGGTTCATCTCGATCACAACCATACGGCCGTCTTTCGGGTTAATACCGAACTGAACGTTAGAACCACCTGTCTCAACACCAATTTCACGAAGAACTGCAACTGAAGCATTACGCATCAATTGATATTCTTTGTCAGTTAAGGTTTGAGCCGGTGCTACAGTGATTGAGTCACCTGTGTGAACGCCCATTGGGTCGAAGTTTTCGATCGCACATACGATAATACAGTTGTCGTTTTTGTCACGAACAACTTCCATTTCGTATTCTTTCCAGCCAATTAAAGATTCATCGATCAATAATTGGTGAGTAGGAGAGAGATCGAAACCACGTTCACAAATCTCAAGGAATTCTTCGCGGTTATATGCAATACCACCGCCTGAACCACCCATAGTGAATGATGGACGGATAATTACAGGGAAACCAAAGCGAGATTGAATTTCCAATGCTTCTTCCATTGTTTCAGCAATGGCAGCTTTTGGACATTCCAAGCCGATTTTGCGCATTGCTTCATCAAACAATTTACGGTCTTCAGCTTTTTCAATTGCTTCTTTTGTTGCACCAATAAGTTCTACGCCGTATTTTTCTAATACACCATTTTCATCAAGTGCAAGTGCGCAGTTAAGTGCAGTTTGTCCACCCATAGTAGGGAGTACTGCATCTGGGCGCTCTTTTTCAATGATTTGAGCAACAGTTTGCCAAGTAATTGGCTCAATATAAGTTGCATCAGCCATTGAAGGGTCAGTCATAATGGTTGCTGGGTTAGAGTTAACCAAAATAACACGGTAGCCTTCTTCACGAAGTGCTTTACATGCTTGAGCACCAGAATAGTCAAACTCACAAGCTTGACCAATGACAATTGGACCAGCACCAATAATTAAGATGCTTTTAATATCCGTACGTTTAGGCATTATTCGCTCCTTAATTACTGTTTAGATGCTTCAATAAGTTCGATGAAATGATCGAACAAAGGTGCACAATCATGTGGACCTGGGCTTGCTTCAGGGTGACCTTGGAAGCTGAAAGCTGGTTTGTCTGTACGATGAATCCCTTGTAGAGTGCCATCGAACAATGATTTATGCGTTGCTTTTAAGTTAGCCGGTAATGTTTCTGCATCTACAGCAAAACCATGGTTTTGAGATGTAATCATCACTGTACCATCTTCAAGATTTTGTACAGGGTGGTTCGCACCGTGGTGACCATGATTCATTTTTACAGTTTTTGCACCAGAAGCGAGTGCCAAGATTTGGTGTCCTAAACAGATACCAAATACAGGTAATGTTGTGGTTTCAACAATAGTTTTTACAGCTTCGATAGCGTAATCACAAGCAGCTGGGTCGCCAGGGCCGTTTGAAAGGAATACGCCATCCGGATTAAGTGCTAATACTTTTTCAGCCGGAGTTTCAGCAGGGACAACAGTAAGTTTACAACCGCGGTCTGCAAGCATACGCAAGATGTTGGTTTTGACACCATAATCGTATGCAACCACATGGTATTTTAACTCAGGTTGAGTAAAGCCTTTACCTAATACCCATGAACCTTCAGACCATTCAAAACCTGTCGGATCACAGCACTCTTTTGCGAGGTCTAAACCATTTAAACCACCAAAAGCGCGAGCTTTAGCAATTGCTTCTTCTTCAGTAATATTTTCGCCGGCAAGGATGCAACCATTTTGTGCACCTTTATCACGTAAAATACGAGTAAGTTTACGTGTGTCAATATCAGCAATTGCGACAACATTGTGCGCTTGCAAATATTCACTTAATGATTGCTCAGAACGGAAGTTGCTGTGTAATAGTGGAAGGTCACGAATAATTAAACCATTCGCCCATACTTTATGGATACGACCAGATTCAACGTCTTCTTCGTTGCAACCAGTGTTACCAATATGAGGGTAAGTTAATGTCACAATTTGTTGTGCATAACTTGGGTCAGTCAAAATTTCTTGATAGCCTGTCATGGCTGTGTTAAAAACGACTTCTCCAGTCGTACTTCCCGTTGCGCCGATTGACGTTCCTTTAAAGATCGTTCCATCTGCGAGGGCTAAAATGGCGGGGGTGCTCAAACCAAAGCTCCTGAATTTCGGCTGTAAAAAAGCGAGTAGACCTAAAAAAGATAGGCGATGTTCTAAAAAAACATGCCCCTCCTCACTGGTCTGCTCGCTTGTAACTTAACAGCGCATTATACGCATGGAACCTTAAAAAGTCTATTTATTTTCTATTAAAAAATTTAATTCATTGCTTGCTTTTAGCAAAAAAATTCATCCACTTGTCTGAAATTGATACTTTTAGCAAATTGTCTGACAATCTGGCTGCTGAAATTGTCTAATTCCTCTTATTGTAATGTTAGCTAAAAAATAAACAATACGAGGAAATAGCATGAGCGATAACCAAGTTTCAAAAGATATAGCTGAGAATACTTCAGCAGTAGCAGAGACTGTAAAGACAGAAGTAGCGGAAGCTAAAGAGGCCGTAGCCAAAACGACGACTCGGGCTAAAAAAGCGGTTAGCACTAAAGCTACACAGGTAAAAGAAGTTGTAGCTGAAAAAACAGAACAGGTCAAAGAAGTGGCTCACGAAGCGACTTCGCAAGTTAAAGAAGCTATTGCAGAAACACAAGAGCAAGTAAAAGCTGTAATTAATGAGACCGAAGAAAAGATTGAAGCTGAAACTCAAGAATTGAATCAGAACATTCACAATCAATTTGCTCAGATTAAACAAGATATTTTACAGCGTCTTGATGTGATTAAAGCTCAGTTCAATACTTCACAAGAAGGATTGAATGAATTAAAAAATACTTTAAAAGCTGAAATCAATGCATTAATTGAAGATCTAACCAAAGTGACTAAGGAACTTAAAGGTGACATTAGCCAAATTTCTTTAAAACACAAAGACTCTTTAACTGAAAGCTTAAAACGCACTAAAAATAATGCGGTTGAAGCTTGGAACAAAGCAAGAGATCACTAAAGATTTAGCATTAAAAGTTAATAAAAAAAGCGAGAATTAATTTCTCGCTTTTTTGTTTTTTAAAACTCATGCAGCCAATCACGTTTATTATGAAAATCAGCATGTTTTCCACTATGCTGCATTGCATAGTACTGCATACCATCTTTTGTTTTTAAAACAGCAGTCAAACCTAGATAAAGGTTTGACCATTTTAAGCGGTGCTGTTGCATAAACTGGCTTAAGTCAAGACTTACATTTAACCCATAGTGGGTACGTTTGAGATGATTCAATTCGATATCGTAAGCAACGAGGGGAGGCATGCTTTCCGGATAGCGATATTCTTCAAACTGGTAAGTCTGCCATGCTTGAGAAGGGGAAAGATTAATTTCCCGGTAGAAATCTTCATCATGCACGCCAATGAAAATTTCAAAACAAGTTTCTTCCCACAAAAAGTCCTGGCGAGGATGAGCTGCGACTTCTTGGGGCCAGATAATTAGTTGGTTTGGATCACGAATCCAAAAACCCACATTTAATGTATATGGGGCTTGCTGTTCAATTGCGCCAACAACAGAAACAGCATGAAAACGATCAAAAGCTGAAAGTTCGTAACTTGCCATAAGTAGTCAATAAGTTAGTTTGCTAAGTGTGCGTGACGAACAAGGTTAGATAAATGTTGATTTTGCTTAGCTGCTTTTTTATAGAGTAAAACAATTTTACCAATTTTCTGGACAGCTTCAGCACCAGTTGCTTCTACAATCGCATCAATTACTGCGGCACGAGCTTCACGGTCTTCACCAGCAATTTTTACCTTGATGAGTTCATGATCGTTTAAAGCACGAAGCGTTTCTTCAATAACAGCGTCTGTTAAGCCTTGTCCACCAATCATGACAACCGGATTAAGCACATGACCAATTTGACGTAAACGTTTACGTTCATGAATAGATAAAGCGGCCATTAAAAATACCTGATTTTAAAAACGACTTAGTATAGCAAAAAACTTAAAATCAAATGTACGAAAAACTGTATAAATAATCGATCAACATTATTGGAAAAAAACTGTAAAAGTTATTGAGATTACGTTACATCCGTACTGTAATGAGAGTAATTTTCACGTACAATGAGCAATCAGAAGTTTTTTTGATATTTAGTGAGTTATGGCAACACGCATCACCAACCAAAAATTGTCTAAAAGTAGTCGTGCGTGGATGAGGGAACATCTAGACGATCCTTTTGTAAAAAAAGCACAAAAGGAAGGATATCGTGCACGAGCAGCGTATAAACTTCTTGAAATTCAAGAAAAATATAAGTTGATCAAGCCAGGCATGACAGTGGTGGACTTGGGAGCAGCTCCTGGGAGTTGGTCACAAATCGCTGGGAAACTCGTTGGTAGTAAAGGATTGGTTATTGCTTCCGATATTTTACCTATGGATGCTTTGCCAGATGTCACTTTCTTACAAGGCGACTTCAGAGAAGAAGCTGTATTTGAAAAATTGTTAAATATTTTAAACGGAAGACAAGTAGACATTGTAATTTCTGATATGGCCCCCAATACATCAGGTAATAGGGCTGTTGATCAACCTCGACAGATTTACTTGTGTGAACTTGCTTTAGACTTTGCTCAGAAAGTCTTGGGTCCAAATGGACAGTTTGTTGTTAAAGTGTTCCAAGGCGCAGGATTTGATGAGTTTCGTAAACAAGTCGTTGATAGTTTTGATGTGTTAAAAACAGCAAAACCAGCAGCTTCTCGGGCACGATCTAAAGAAGTTTTTTTGGTTGGACAAGGGCGTAAGAAAGCATTGCAATAAAGTTTACTTGCCAAGCTCCTAAAAATTGTGCATTTTGTATCTTTTAGGTTATCCGCAAGCAAGACAATTGCTGTTTTTAAGACGATCGGCCAAGTTTGGGCATGATCAAATTAGATTGATATGGGAATAAAGCTTTGAGCGATTACTTCAAGAATGCCGTATTGTGGCTAATAATACTTGGTGTTCTGATTTTAATTTTCAGTAATATCAGTGACCGCAATAAGCCAACTGCAATGAAATATTCAGATTTTGTTGCAGCGGTGAATGCTGGCCAAATTAAGCAAGTCACGATTGACGGTTTAAATATTAGTGGTGAAAAAACTAACGGATCTCAGTTTGAAACTGTTCGTCCGCAGGTTGAAGACACTGAACTTATGCCAAGCTTAAACAAGCAAAATGTTGTTGTAGAGGGCACAGCACCACAACGTCAAGGCATTTTGATGCAACTTCTCATTGCTAGTTTCCCTGTACTGTTAATCATTTTGTTATTCATGTTCTTTATGCGTAACATGGGTGGTGGTGCAGGCGGCAAAAATGGTCCGATGAGTTTTGGTAAGTCGAAGGCAAAAATGCTTTCTGAAGACCAAATCAAAGTGACTTTTGCTGACGTTGCCGGTTGTGATGAAGCGAAACAAGAAGTTGTGGAAATTGTAGATTTCTTAAAGGATCCTGCAAAATTCAAACGCTTGGGCGCTACTATTCCACGTGGCGTGCTTATGGTTGGTCCTCCAGGTACTGGTAAAACGTTATTAGCCAAAGCAATTGCTGGTGAAGCAAAAGTTCCATTCTTTAGCATTTCTGGTTCTGACTTTGTTGAGATGTTTGTGGGTGTGGGTGCGTCCCGTGTCCGTGATATGTTTGAACAAGCAAAACGTCATGCGCCATGTATCATCTTTATTGATGAGATTGACGCAGTAGGCCGTCACCGTGGTTCAGGTACAGGTGGTGGTCATGATGAACGTGAGCAAACCTTAAACCAAATGCTTGTAGAGATGGATGGTTTTGAAGGTAATGAAGGCGTAATCGTTATTGCTGCGACTAACCGTGTGGACGTATTGGATAAAGCATTATTACGTCCAGGCCGTTTCGACCGTCAAGTTATGGTTGGTTTACCTGACATCCGTGGTCGTGAACAAATTCTGAATGTACATTTGAAAAAATTGCCTTCAGTTACTGGTGTAGATGTTAAAGTTTTATCTCGTGGTACGCCTGGTTTCTCTGGTGCTCAGTTGGCAAACCTTGTAAATGAAGCTGCTTTGTTTGCTGCTCGCCGCAATAAGAACACTGTCGATATGCATGACTTTGAAGATGCAAAAGACAAGATCTATATGGGTCCTGAACGTAAATCAATGGTTCTACGTGAAGAAGAGCGTCGTGCAACTGCTTACCATGAAGCCGGACATGCAATTGTTGCTGAGATTTTACCGGGCACTGACCCTGTGCATAAGGTAACAATTATGCCGCGTGGTTGGGCTTTAGGTGTAACTTGGCAGTTACCTGAACAAGATCAGATTAGCCACTATAAAGACAAAATGCTAAATGAAATTGCAATTTTGTTTGGTGGACGTATTGCTGAAGAAGTCTTCATTCAGCAGCAATCGACTGGTGCTTCAAATGACTTCGAACGTGCTACAAAAATGGCTCGTGCGATGGTAACGAAGTACGGTATGTCTGACAAAATGGGTGTGATGGTTTACGAAGATGAAAACCAAAATGGATTCTTTGGTAACGTAGGTAGCCGTACAATTTCTGAAGCGACTCAACAACAAGTTGATCAGGAAGTACGCCGTATTTTAGATGAACAATATAAAGTTGCTCGTGATATCTTGGAAAATAATAAAGATATCGCCCATGCAATGGTTAAAGCGTTGATGGAATGGGAAACTATTGATCGTGACCAAATCCGTGACATCATGGAAGGCCGCGAACCTCAACCACCGAAAGTTTATATTGCTGAAAATCCGGTATCTGCGTTTGAGCCGCCAAAAGATGGTCCATCTACTCCGCCGCCATTACCAGCGATGAATTAAGTTAATTAATAAAGAAGCCACAGTCATGTGGCTTTTTTATTTGTCTTAACTTTGGATAAAGCTGAAAAGAAATCGACAGCATGTAAAGCTTACTTGCTAAAATAGCCGCTGATTTTGAACCGGAGCTTTTTATGCAGTTAATATCTTTACCAAAGCAGATTTTACAGTGTGGACAGCTTCAATTAGATTTATCTCAGCCCCATGTTATGGGTATCTTAAATGTCACTCCTGATTCTTTCAGTGATGGTGGTAAACATAACCAATTAGACCAAGCGGTTGATCATGCACTTAGTATGATTGAGCAAGGCGCGACTATTATTGATATTGGGGGGGAATCTACCCGACCTGGTGCTTCAGAAGTTGTAGTAGAAGAAGAAGTGCGTCGTGTAGTACCTGTGGTCGAGGCTTTATCTCACCATAACGTTATTTTGTCGATCGACACAAGTCAGCCAGAAGTTATTCGCGCAGCAAAAGCAGCAGGAGCACATATCTGGAATGATGTCCGTGCCTTAACACGTCCCAATGCTTTAAAAACTGCCGTAGAATTAGATATACCTGTAGTAATTATGCATATGCGCGGTGAACCAACGACAATGAATCAGTTGGATCAGTACACTAATGTAACACTCGATGTGATGCAAGAGTTGCAACAGCGTATTGATGAGGCTTTGGCTGCTGGGGTAAAAAAGCACAATATTATTGTTGATCCTGGATTTGGCTTTGCGAAAAATGCCCAGCAAAATTTAAAACTATTAAAAGAATTTTGGAAACTTAATGAACTTGGTTATCCAATTTTATCTGGCCTTTCTCGTAAACGTTTCATAGGTGAAGCTTTACAGGGCGCTCCTGCAGATCAACGTGCTGTGGGAAGTGTAACTGGGCATTTGCTTAGTATTCAGCAGGGAGCATCCATTGTAAGAGCGCATGATGTAAAGGAAATGCATGAAGCAATTTTAGTTTGGAAAGCGATACAGCAAGCCTAAATAATGACGTTATAAAATTGGACTTGCTCAGTGCTCATTAAAATAGAGTGGATGAGTGAGTCGGGTAAATATCTCGTGATTTTTACGAAAATATGTTATAAGCGGCAAGTTTTTGCTGTTGTGTAAACTTTTGTATGTTTGAAGACTTACTTCTCCCAATGTTTGATGATGAATATTATCCAGATATTTTGGTCGCTGAACTCAAGCAGCTTATTGAGCAATTTGCTAAAAAAGTTCAAAAACCTGCTTTAGCTGAGCAAGATATCTATCGATATGCTCATCAGACTGTAAATGAAATTAATGAAATGAAGCCACAGTTCGAAGATCTAGACTCATCGCTTGATGATAGTGCTGCTGATTATATTGCTGAGGCAATGATGATGGTGGTACAAGATGCAGGATATTTAGATCTGGAAATGGAAGAGTTGGTGATGAATCGAGAGTGGTGATTACTCTCGATTTTCAAAATTTTTGAGAGCTTCTAATAAATGACATGTCTCGTCTAAATGAACTTCGTCTATTTTCTCAATTTTTAAAATTAAATTTCCATTCTGCTGTTCATTTACTTCTGCCAATACGCTGACCCAATAGTTTTTTGTTGCTGCTGTAGCTCTTTAAATTGAGTAAATATCTCTTGAGGGGCTTCAATTAGATAGTCATCTTGAGTAATAGAGCAGCGTACAAAGTGCCAATCATTATTTTTGAACAAGATTGTACCGTTAAATATATCTTTGGCATTTGCAAAGGGTATAAAAAAGAGTAGAGCGGATATAAATATTAATATTCTGATCATGGCATTATTTTCATCAGGCATAAAAAAACCAGCTTACGCTGGATTCTTTATGGCACCAAATTCAATAGTTGAAAATGGTGCCCGGGGCCGGACTCGAACCGGCACGCTTTGAGGGCGGGGGATTTTAAATCCCCTGTGTCTACCTATTTCACCACCCGGGCATGTGCGCAATAATAGAGGACAAGTGCGCGATTGGCAAGAGAAAAACAGAGAGTTTGCTTTATTTTCAATCAGTTCTTATCAGTATTTCTATAAATTAACCAATTTATGTCATGATTTGTTCATCAAACTGAGATCAGTTGTTCATCTTCTCTACTTAAGTTTAAGACACTCATTGCTTAAAACTTAGGTAATTTTATGTCAGAGAAAATTTCACGCCGAGAATTAATTCAAAAAAGTCTACTCGGTTTTGGGGCTTTATCTATACCTGTTGCTTTTACAGGTTGTAATGATGGCTCAGATGATGAAAGCCCAGAAATACAAGCAGATTTTCTTCATGGTGTCGCAAGCGGGGATCCACTACAAGATAAAGTTATTTTGTGGACACGAGTAACACCGACAGACTCTGGGGTGCGCTTAAAAGTTGTATGGGAAATTTCAACCGATAATCAGTTTAAACAAAATTTAAAGACGGGAATGGTTGAAACAAGCAAGACTGATGACTTTACAGTGAAAGTTGATGCAGCTGGGTTACAAGCAGATACGGTGTACTACTACCGTTTTAAATTTGGTAATAAAGTTTCACCAGTTGGGCAGACGAAAACATTACCAACATCCACCAATAAAGTGAGCTTTGCAGTATGTTCTTGTTCTAACTATCCTGCGGGTTACTTTTATGTTTATCGTGAAATGGCAAAACAGAATGTTGATGTCATTATTCACTTGGGTGACTATATTTATGAATATGGGGCAGATGGCTATGCGACAGAAGATGCAATCAAGCTAGGCCGTAATTTACCTGCCGATAATAATAAAGAAATTATTAAATTAGATGATTACCGCAAACGTTATGCGCTTTATCGTCAAGATAAAGATTTACAAGCAGCTCATCAGCGCTATCCTTTTATTGTGATTTGGGATGACCATGAGTTGGCAAATGATGCTTGGCGTGAGGGGGCGGAAAACCATCAAAGTAATGAAGGGGCCTTTTCGGACCGTAAATTAGCTGCCCTACAAGCCTATTTTGAATGGATGCCAATTCGTCCAGTTTCTAGTACAGATCATTTAAATATTTATCGCCAGTTTAATTTTGGCTCTCTTGTTCAGTTAACCATGCTAGATACGCGTATTATTGCGCGTGATAAGCAGCTTGCATATGCAGACTACATGACGACTACAGGTTTGGATATTGCAAAGTTTCAGGGAGATTTAACTAATCCGGTGCGTACTTTGATGGGGTATACACAAAGAGATTGGTTGGTTGATAAATTAAAGCAATCTACAGCAACATGGAATGTAGTAGGGCAGCAAGTTTTAATGAGTAAAATGTGGATTCCAGCTGAGTTGTTGGCGTCTTTAGGGCAAATTACTTCAGGAGGAACTTCGCCTGATGCGCTTGCTAAGATGAATGCACAAATTACCGAGTTGGTCGCTTTAAAACTTCGTTTACAACAAAATGATCCGACATTAACAGCCCAAGAAAAAGCAAGAATTATGACGGTTGCGCCATATAATCTCGATGCTTGGGATGGTTACTATGCTGAGCGAGAGTTTGTGTACGATAAATTGGCAGAGTTTAATAAAAAGATCATTGTGTTAGCCGGGGATACACATAATGCATGGGCATCTTATTTATATAGCCAGAAAGGGAAATATGTTGGAGTTGAATTAGCGACTAGCTCTGTATCGTCTCCAGGTTTGGAAAAATATTTAAGTATTCCACTGGCTCAGCTTCAACAGTTTGAATTTGCATTTACTACATTAATTGATGAATTGGTTTATTGTAATTTAAATCAACGAGGATATTTGTTGGTTACTCTAGATCAGGTGCAAGTTCATTCTGAGTGGAGATTTGTAGATTCAATTAAAAATACCGAATATCAGATAGATTCAAGCCGACAAAACGATATTGTATTGAATCTAAATTTGATGCCGTTAAAACAAGGTCAAAAGACTGCTTGAAATTATAGAAAATTAGAGGGTTGCTGAGGTAACCCTTTTTTTAGGCATAAAAAAACCAGCTTACGCTGGATTCTTTATGACACCATATTCAGTACTTGAAGATGGTGCCCGGGGCCGGACTCGAACCGGCACGCTTTGAGGGCGGGGGATTTTAAATCCCCTGTGTCTACCTATTTCACCACCCGGGCTTTACCAAATTTGGAGGCGGAGGTCGGAATCGAACCGGCGTCCACGGAGTTGCAGTCCGCTGCATGACCACTCTGCCACCCCGCCTGCATTTGGTGATGCACATATTAGCAACCTTTACAAAAAAAACAATACTGTTTTGAGCGAAGATGCACATAAAAACAACATCTAGAATAAAATTGTCGAAATTATCATGTATTATTGGCACATTAAATTCATGTCTACCTTGGAGATGTGCTGTGGCATTGGTTTTAGACGGTCGTGCATTAGCAAAGCAAATTGAAGAAAATTTGTTGGTACGTGTTGAAGCTTTAAAAGCGAAAACAGGTCGTACCCCAATTTTAGCGACTATTTTGGTTGGGGATGATGGTGCTTCTGCAACTTATGTACGTATGAAAGGGAATGCCTGCCGCCGAGTAGGTATGGATTCATTAAAAATCGAATTACCACAAGAAACCACAACAGAACAATTATTAGCTGAAATTGAAAAGCTTAATGCCAATCCAGATGTTCACGGTATTCTTTTACAACATCCAGTTCCTGCACAAATTGATGAGCGCGCATGTTTTGATGCGATCTCTTTAGCAAAAGATGTAGATGGCGTAACTTGCCTTGGTTTTGGCCGTATGGCAATGGGTGAAGCTGCATATGGTTCAGCGACTCCTGCTGGCATTATGACGATTCTTAAAGAAAACAATATCGAAATTGCTGGCAAACACGCGGTTGTAGTTGGACGTTCAGCAATTTTAGGTAAACCAATGGCAATGATGTTGTTGCAAGCAAATGCGACAGTAACGATTTGTCATTCACGTACACAAAACTTACCTGAGCTTGTGAAACAAGCTGACATTATTGTTGGTGCTGTAGGTAAAGCTGAACTTATTCAAAAAGACTGGATTAAACAAGGTGCAGTTGTTGTAGACGCTGGTTTCCATCCACGTGATGGCGGCGGTGTAGGCGATATTCAATTACAAGGTATTGAAGAAATTGCTTCTGCTTATACACCAGTACCAGGTGGTGTTGGTCCAATGACCATTACAACTTTGATTCGTCAAACTGTAGAAGCTGCTGAAAAAGCTTTAGGTTAATTTAATTTATTCACGGCGGCGTCCTACCGTTTAACGCAAATGTTAGGAGCTCGTATGTTACTTTTCTTTCGGGATGAGTAGCGAATGCTACGCAAGACCAAAACGGTTGCACTAATTAAAGCAGTGGAATTGAACTAATGTATTTTTAGTAACTAGCCACTATCATGCTTTAAGCTACTGTTTTAGTCTTGCTCACGATGCAGATGATCAAATAGTAATTATAAATTGTTGAGCTTATTTATGAGCTGCACCTTTCAACTGTCCAAAGCCCCTGAACATTTACTTCAAGCCTTACATGAAGTCATTCCTCATTGTGAATTAATGGCACAACAGTTGCCAGAAACTCCAATTTCTTTATGGTTGATTCCACCTGTTTTTCCAACTGATCGTTTGGATGACGAAGTTATTCGCCGTATCTGGAATGACACGCCGTATTGGATTTTCTGTTGGGCATCAGGCTTGGCGATGGCTCAGTGGATACTTGCAGAGCCGCACCATGTTAAAGATAAAGTGGTGTTAGATTTCGGAGCAGGTTCTGGTGTAGTGGCAATTGCTGCAAAAATGGCAGGAGCAAAACGCGTAATCTGCTGTGATATTGATCAGGTCAGTTTAAATGCTTGTCGTGAAAATGCTTTACTTAATGATGTAGAACTCGAATATTTGGATGATTTATATAAGGCTGAACAAGTCGATGTTTTACTTGCTGCCGATGTGTTATATGACCAATGTAATCGCTTTTTCTTAGACGAATTTTTAAAATTTGCACCTGAAGTATGGGTGGCAGATAGCCGTGTTAAAAATTTTAGTCATCCAAAATATGAAAAAATTGAAGAAAGAAGTGCAACAACTTGGCCAGATCTGGATGAAGCGAAAGAATTTAGAAATGTAAGTTTTTATAAGACGCTGTAAGAGAACAGCGTCTTTTTTTATGTTATGAACAAGTATAACGAACGACTTTTAATGTACTTGGACGCGCTTCAAGTGCTTGGCGTGTCGCATAATCTTCACCATTATTTAAGCTAGGTGTATTTGATAAGCCAAAAGAAGCGCGGGTTTCACCTAGTTGAATTCCGTAATGCTCATCTTTAGCTGGATTAGGAATTTCATTGATGCTTAAAATTGATAATTTATAAACTTTCTGAGCACCTAACACATTTTGACAAGCACGTTGCAATTTACGCTCATCAAGTTGCTGGTTACTACGACCAGCTAAAGTGTAAGCTAAAGTCGCTGAAGTTTTTGTTTGGTTTTCAATCTGGTAGCCAGTTGAACCATTATATTGTCGAGGCGTAGTCTGACATGCAGTTAAAATGAACATACTACTTAATGCCAAACATAGAATACTTTTATTCATCAGTATCGTCCTTATTTTCTTATATGAAGTATCTCATAAAATAGAAACGTTGTTGGAGCTTATTCACTAAGTTAGAGCTAACATTCACTTATGATATTAGCTCTAATTGAAGGATTTTAATGTTCTTTAATTTTTGAATGATGCTTGGTGTCTTTCATGAAGATATAAATCAGCAATGAAATGAAAATCATGATACTGACGTAAATAAAGAACCAAGATTCGTGCCCGGCTTCTTTAAAACTTAATGCAAAAAACTCGGCTGTACCACCAAATAAAGTATTCGCAATTGCATAAGGTAATGCGACACCTAAAGCTCGAATATGTGCAGGGAAAAGTTCAGCCTTCACTACAGCATTAATTGATGTGTAGCCGGTTACCATAACCAGTCCACCTAAACATAGCCAGAAAGCAGTCCAGTAGTTATGCGTGTTTGCAAGTGTATCAAACAAAATATAAGTGAATAAAACACCTGTGACCCCGAAGGCGATCATAAGCGGTTTACGGCCAATCCGATCTGATAAGGCACCTGCCAATGGCTGTAAGCACATAAAGATGAATAAGGCTAAAGTGGTAATTTGAGTAGCCTCAGGCTTGGTAAAACCAGAAGTATTCACTAAATATTTCTGTAAATAGGTGGTGTAAGTATAAAAAGCTAAAGTACCACCAGCAGTTAGGAATAATACAGTGAAGGCCTCTTTAGGATAATGTTTAAATAAAGCAAACATTCCTGATTTCGGCTGATCTGTTTCTGCTTGAGCGTTTTTAAAGGATTGAGTTTCCAATAAGCCACGACGAATACGGAACACCACAATAGCTAAAAGGGCTCCGATGAAAAACGGAACACGCCATCCCCAGTCATGTAGCTGTTCTTCGGTAAGTATCATTTGCAAGATGAGTAGTACGCATAAAGCTGTAAGCTGTCCTGCAATTAAAGTGACATATTGAAAGCTTGAGAAAAAACCACGTCGATCTTTTTCTGCCATTTCACTTAAATACGTTGCACTTGCGCCATATTCACCGCCTACACTTAAGCCTTGAATTAAACGTGCAATAACCAAAAGCAATGGAGCAAATACGCCAATACTTTCGTAGGAAGGTGTAACAGCAATCAGTAGCGAACCGATACACATTAAAGTAACGGAAAGCGTAAGGCCCGCTTTACGTCCTTTACGGTCAGAATAGATCCCCATAATCCATGCGCCAATGGGACGCATAACGAAACCCACTGCAAAAATAGCGGCAGCTTGAAGAAGTTGGGCGGTTTGACTTCCTTTTGGGAAAAATGCATGAGCAAAATAGAGCGTAAATGCGGCATATACATACCAGTCGTACCATTCGACAAGGTTACCGGCAGAACCGCCCAAAATTGATTTTAGACGGGTTTTTGTATCTAAATTAGAATGTGGAGTTGTTGCGGTAGAAGGTTGATCAACCATGATTCGCTCCATGTTTCGCTTGGGTTGAATGCTAAAAAAGAGAAGATTTATTCCGTTTTTACATATTATCTACAGGAGTATTTCACTTTATTTTTTTTATGTCTGTAAAACAATGTTTATTATTTAAGCAAAGGAATAAGTTGAATATTTATGTGATTTCAAATTAGCCGATCAGCATATTTTTATCTTCTAATTTCAATATTTTTCTTATTACTTTTTTCCATGCAGTAAAAAATTGATAAAGAATGGGTAATGTTTGGACGAAGAAACCCTATGCCACTTAAAAATAATGATATATTCCAAAGAAAATTTTAAATAAATACAGTTAGGCATGATGTTTTTGCATTGTGGGCTAGATGTGTGTGGAAAATGAAAGGGACATTCAGATGTCAAATTGCCCGAAAAAATATATTGTCGCTTTTGATCAGGGAACAACAAGCTCAAGAGCAATTGTTTTAGATCATGATGCGAACGTTGTCAGTATTGCTCAAAGAGAATTTACCCAGATTTACCCTCAGCCAGGTTGGGTTGAGCATGATCCTATGGAAATTTGGGCAACTCAAAGTGCTGTATGGGTCGAAGCATTGGCTCAAGCTGGCATAAAGAGTGAACAAGTTGCGGCAATTGGAATTACAAACCAACGGGAAACCACTATTGTCTGGGACAAAAAAACAGGAAGGCCTATTTACAATGCGATTGTTTGGCAAAGCCGACAAACAACGGAAATATGCAATCAATTGTATAAAGCAGGTTGGCAAGAATATATCCGTAAGACCACCGGTTTAGTCATTGATCCATATTTCTCGGCCACAAAAATTAAATGGATTTTGGATCATGTTGAAGGCAGCCGTGAGCGTGCTGAGCGGGGAGAGTTATTATTCGGTACGGTGGACACTTGGCTCATTTGGAAACTAACTAATGGGGCCGTCCATGTCACTGATTTTACCAATGCATCTCGAACCATGCTGTTTGATATCGAAAAGCTTGAGTGGGATGAAAAGCTTTTACAAGCTTTAGACATTCCTAGAGCAATGTTGCCGGAGGTTCGTAGTTCATCTGAGGTTTATGGATATACACATACCATTAGTGGACAAGAAGTAGGAATCCCAATTGCCGGAATCGCGGGTGATCAGCAGGCTGCGCTTTTTGGTCAAATGTGTGTTGAGTCGGGACAGGCTAAAAATACCTACGGTACTGGCTGTTTTCTACTCATGAATACGGGTAAAAAGATTGTCCGTTCAGAGCATGGTTTACTCACAACTATTGCCTGTGGTGCGAGTGGTGAGGTGAACTATGCCTTAGAGGGTGCCGTATTTAACGGTGGTTCTTGCGTACAGTGGTTACGCGATGAATTAAAGGTTATTAAGAATGCTAAGGATTCCGAGCTTTATGCAACACGTGTAAAGGATAATAATGGTGTATATGTAGTACCTGCTTTTACCGGATTAGGAGCACCATATTGGGACCCGACAGCACGCGGCGCAATTTTTGGTCTGACACGTGGGGCTAGTATTGAACATATTATCCGCGCAACTCTAGAGTCTATTGCCTTTCAAACTCGGGATGTTTTAGATGCCATGCAACAAGATGCAGAGGAAGAGCTTCGTACACTCCGTGTTGATGGAGGAGTAACGGAAAATAATTTCTTGATGCAATTTCAGGCCGATATTTTAACGACACCGGTAGAGCGTCCAATAATGAAAGAAACTACAGCATTGGGTGCAGCTTTCTTAGCAGGGTTGGCCACTGGTTTTTGGCAAGATCTTCATGAGTTAAGAAATAAATCTGCCATAGAAAAAGTATTTGAACCGAAAATGCCTTCTGAACAAGCTGAACTCATTTATAAAGGTTGGCTAAAAGCAGTTAAGCGTAGTCAAAATTGGGCAGAGGATTGAACTTTTTCTTAACTAGTTGAATTCAATAGTAGGGTAGTCAATGGATAGTTAAATGCTAGAGGATGCAAAATTGATTATTCTACTTTTTTGATTGTTGTTTCATCAATTTGATGTTTTAATTTTTATAAGATCAACAATAAAAAGAACATGAGAAATGAAAGTACAACCTAATGATTATTCAAAAATATATGATATTGCTGTAATTGGTGGCGGTATTAATGGTGTTGGTATTGCCAATGATGCAGCAGGGCGCGGATTATCGGTATTTTTATGTGAAAAAGATGATTTAGCCAGCCATACCTCATCTGCTAGCAGCAAATTAATTCATGGCGGCCTACGTTATTTAGAATATAAAGAATTCAGGCTGGTCAGAGAAGCATTAGCAGAGCGTGAAGTATTGCTAGCTAAAGCGCCACATATTATTAAACCAATGCGTTTTATCATGCCTCATCGACCCCATTTACGCCCTGCATGGCTAATTCGAGCAGGTCTATTTTTTTATGATCATTTGGGAAAACGAGAAAAATTATTAGGATCAAATCTCATTTATTTCAAAGAAGACAGCCCTTTAAAACCAGCGATAACACGTGGTTTTGAATATTCTGACTGTACTGTAGATGATGCGCGTCTTGTGGTGTTAAATGCACTACAAGCTAAAGAGAAAGGGGCAAAAGTCGTTACACGTACACGTTGTGTTAAGGCTTATAGGCAACAGGAATTATGGCATCTGGAGTTACAAAGCGGAGCTGAGTTTTATCAGGTTCGTGCGAAAGCTATTGTAAATGCGGCGGGACCTTGGGTTGAAGAAATTATTAGTGAAAACCTGAACTTAAGTTCACCTTATCAAATTAGGCTTATACAAGGAAGTCATATTGTTGTGCCAAAATTATATGACTGCCATAAGGCCTTTATTATGCAAAACGAAGATCGACGGATCGTTTTTGCAATTCCTTATTTAGAAAAATATACCCTCATTGGTACAACAGATCAGGAATACACAGGTGATCCACAAAAAGTAGAGATTACTGATGTGGAAATCGATTACCTTTTGACAGTGACAAATTCACATTTTAAAAAGCAGTTGACGCGAGCTGATATTGTAAGTCAGTACTCGGGTGTGCGTGCTTTATGTGATGATGAGTCTGATAATCCATCTGCAATTACACGCGATTATACTTTGGCTCTACAGGCAGAAGATAAAACTACACCATTGCTCTCAGTGTTTGGGGGCAAGATTACAACTTACCGAAAGTTAGCCGAAGCTGCTTTAGAGCATCTGGCTCCGTTTTTTAATGACATGGCAGAGGAGTGGACTGCAGATGAGCCATTACCTGGCGCCGAAAACTGGACCACACTAGATGATTTAATCAATCAGATTAAAACACGTGTAAGTGGAATTTCTGACTCACTTGCCAACCGTTGGGCTCATGCATATGGCACAAGAGTGTGGAATATGCTTAAAGAGCGAAATGCTATAGAACAATTGGGTCAACATTTTGGCCATGATTTGTTTGAGTGTGAAGTCAGATATTTGTGTGAATATGAATGGGCTCACACAGCAGAAGATATACTTTGGCGCAGATCTAAATTAGGTTTGGCATTTGATGAAAAACAGGTAAAAGTTTTAGAAGCTTATTTATCTGAACGTCGATTAAAAGACGATGCCGCATAATAAAAAAGGTCGCACATGGCGACCTTTTTTATATAGAGCAATTAGAAGCCAGTTTTTACAGCTTCAAGTAAAGCTGCTTGACGTTCTTTTAATGCTTTAGGTAAGCGTTCGCCAAGTTTATTGAATAACTCAGTGTGGCTTTCAATTTCAGTAACCCACTGGTCTTTATCTTGATTTGTGATGAGGTCAAATTGTTCTTTAGTGAACTCAGTACCTTCCCAATTCAAGTCTTCATATGTTGGAACAAAACCGATAGGTGTTTCAACAGCGTTCGCACGACCTTCACAACGATCAATGATCCACTCAAGAACACGCATGTTTTGACCGAAACCAGGCCATACGAAGTTGCCTTCAGCATCACGACGGAACCAGTTTACATTGAAGATTTTTGGTAATTTGTTGCCAGAAGCTTCAGCTTTTTCACTTACTTTCGCACCAAGGTTTAACCAGTGGTCAAAGTAATCAGCCATATTATAGCCAGCAAATGGAAGCATCGCGAATGGGTCACGGCGAACAATACCTTGTTGACCAACAGCAGCAGCAGTAGTTTCAGAACCCATAGTTGCCGCTTTATATACACCGTCAACCCAGTCGAAAGCTTCAGAAACTAAAGGTACTGTATCTGCACGACGACCACCGAAGATGAATGCAGAAATTGGAACACCTGCTGGGTTTTCCCAATCAGCATCGATAGATGGACATTGACCTGCTGCAACAGTGAAACGAGCATTTGGATGTGCTGCTTTTTCGCCGTTTACGTGAGGTTGACCTTTCCAGTTAGTTAAGTTTGCTGGAACTTCTTTAGAAAGACCTTCCCACCATACTTGACCATCGTCAGTTACTGCTACGTTTGTATAGATAACGTCTTTGTGAAGAGTTGCCATACAGTTCGGGTTAGTTTTGGTATTTGTACCAGGTGCTACACCGAAGAAACCAGCTTCAGGGTTAATCGCATATAAGCGACCATCTTCACCTGGTTTAATCCAAGCAATATCGTCACCTACAGTTTCGATTTTCCAACCTTCATAACCTGCTGGTGGAATTAACATTGCAAAGTTTGTTTTACCACAAGCAGACGGGAATGCAGCAGCGATGTAGTGTTTTTCACCTTGAGGGTTAGTTACACCAAGAATAAGCATGTGTTCAGCTAACCAACCTTGTTCGCGTCCCATGACAGAAGCGATACGAAGAGCTAAACATTTTTTACCAAGTAACGCGTTACCGCCGTAACCAGAACCGAAAGACCAGATTTCGCGAGTTTCTGGGTAATGAACGATATATTTCTCTGGGTTACAAGGCCAAGCAACATCTTTTTGACCTTCAGCAAGTGGAGCACCTACTGTATGTACGCAAGGAACAAACTCGCCATCCGTACCTAATACGTCATAAACTGCTTTACCCATACGTGCCATTTTGCGCATGCTAACAGCTACATAAGGAGAGTCAGTTAACTCGATACCAATGTGAGCAATATGGCTACCTAAAGGACCCATAGAGAAAGGAACAACGTACATGGTACGGCCTTTCATTGAACCTTCAAATAAACCATTTAATTTTTCACGCATAACAGCTGGATCTTCCCAGTTGTTTGTCGCACCAGCATCTTCTTTATTTTGAGAGCAGATGTAAGTACGATCTTCAACACGCGCAACGTCAGATGGGTCAGAATTTGCAAGATAAGAACCAGGATGTTTTTCTTGGTTTAATTTCTGCATGGTGCCGTTAGCGATCATCAAGTCGATTAGACGTTGATACTCTTCTTCGCTTCCGTCACACCATTCGATTTTTGCTGGTTTGGTTAAGTTTGCAATTTCTTCAACCCATGCTATAAGCTTAGGATGACGAACGAATTCTGGTGCGTTCACTGTGGTCATGGTGAGGCCTATTCAAAATATGTACAACGTACAAGTCATTCATTGGGATACAATGAAAGATCAAATAAAAAAGTGGCTGTATTAAAGCATAAAATCATAAAAAAAATAAGACTAAAGACTAACTAGCAGATATTTGGAGTTTTCTTTATTTTTTAATGAAAATCATATGTTTATATGTTTTTATAAGGTTTTTGCTTTTATATTTTTATGTTATATGTATGTTATTTATCTAAATTATTTTGTTTAAAATCAATTAACTAGGCTTGAAAAATTTTTTTGAGAATTATTATTGATTATACAAATGAAGCTCATTCAAAATTTACATAAAGAGACTTTTAATAGGCGATTTTATATACAAAATAGAATAAAGAACTGACTTTACGATAATAAAATGCGGCCTTTGAAACCTCTTTCAATCATCTATAACGAAAAATCAGGATTTCATGCTTCAAAACATGAAGACGTCTATGAGCAGCTCATGACTGTATTTACAGAATATGGTTTTGAAATACAAGTATTTGAATTAAATGAAAATACATTATTTGATGATTTGATAAATAATGTTATTCATCGACATTCACAAAATGAAAATACAGGAGTGGTTGTTGCGGCAGGAGGAGACGGTACTTTAAATGCGGTTGCAACTAAACTTAAAAATACTTCTATTCCCATGGGAATTTTGCCTTTAGGGACTTTTAATTATGTTGCTAAAGTTTTAGAGATTCCGTTAGACCTTTTAGAGGCAGCAGAGGTTATTGCAACAGGTAAACCTAGGTCAGTACATGTAGCAGTTATTAATGATCATATTTATCTAAATAATGCAAGTTTAGGTTTATATCCTCTTTTTATCAAAAAACGCGAACTCTACAATAAATATTTAGGAAGACTGCCTTTACATGCCTATACCTCAGCTTTAGATGTTTTATTGAGAGAAAATAAATCAATGAAGCTTTCTATAACTGTAGATGGCAAGAAATACCCAGTTAAAGCGCCGCTTATTTTCTTTGGAAATAACCAATTGCAACTATGTGATATGAAGCTCAGAATTGCAGAATGTGCAGCTCAGGGAAGAGTCGCTGGAGTTGTAATTACAAAAAGTGATAAGCTGAGTTTACTAAATATGCTTTGGCAATGGGTTCAAGGTAAAGTTGAAGATGCACAAGATGTATATAGTTTTTGTGCTGATCATGTCATTGTTGAATGTGCAAAGAAAACCAAACTCACAGTGGCCTTAGATGGAGAAATCATAGAGATGAAACCTCCTTTAAATTTCACTGTAGAAAAAAATGCTTTAAATATTATGGTGCCGAATGTTACTACATCTGTCTGATTTACACTTTGGGACAGAAAAAAAAGAGTGTTTAGAGGCAATAAGAGATTTTTGTATTCAGCAACAGCCTGAAGTGGTTGTTGTGAGCGGCGATATTACTCAACGCGCCAAATATGAACAATTTTTTAAATGTCGACAGTATTTAGATAGCCTCAATATTCCTTATCTTGTGGTGCCCGGTAACCACGATATACCTTTGTATCATGTCTGGAATCGTTTTTTTTCTCCATTTACCCGTTATCGATATTTTTTTGGTGAATTAGAGCCGACTTTAGAAACTGAACATTTTTATATTGTAGGCGTAAACAGTATACGCCGTCGTTATCATACGCGTGGGCATATTTCGATTGAACAAATTCAAGCTACATATGAGCGTTTAGACAGGGGACCTAAAAATAAAATAAAGCTGGTTGTTTTCCATCAACCCTTTTATACGCCGCCTGATAATAAGCATGGAATAAAAGATTGTCCGGTTCTGGGCAAAATTGCTTTAGAAAAGTGGAGTACAACTGGTCTATTTGGAATGTTACATGGGCATCTCCATAAAACAGCTATATATGATTTAACTCAGATTTATTCTTTAAAAATAGATCATCCTATTTTTGATATACATGCTGGTACAGCAACTTCTACTCGCTTATATCATCATAATCCAAATAGCTTTAATACAATTTCAAATGAAGGAAAAATTCGACATTATTGGTTTAATGAACAGCTGGCTGAATTCACTTCATATTGATTTGGTTTAGATGAGCTTAAATAATTGATTGTTTAAAAAATATTCAAAAAAGAGAAAATTTTTTCTTATTTCCCCTTGAAGCCATTTTTTTCATCCCCACAAAAGTGACATCTAAATATTTTGTTATTGCTCTGGATTAAAGCAATAACGATTAATCAAAAAGACTAAGTCTGATGGAGTTAATTATGAGCAACATTCGTCCATTACATGATCGCGTTGTGATTCGTCGCGTAGAAGAAGAAACCAAAACTGCTGGCGGTATTTTATTGCCAGGTTCTGCTGCTGAAAAACCATCTCAAGGTGAAGTAATTGCAGTAGGCAATGGTCAAATCACTGATAACGGCGTACGTGCTTTGGATGTTAAAGTTGGTGACAAGGTGTTATTTGGTACTTATGCAGGTACAACAGTTAAAGTAAATGGTGAAGAACTCTTAATCATGAAAGAGTCAGACATCTTAGCTGTATTAGAAGGCTAATCGATCCATAACTCAATTCATTATCAGATTCAGTATTTAAAAAGATTCGGAGTTTAATATGTCAGCTAAAGACGTAAAATTTGGTGATTCAGCTCGCTCAAAAATGATTGCAGGGGTAAACGTACTTGCAGATGCAGTTAAAGTGACTTTAGGTCCTAAAGGCCGTAACGTTGTGATCGACCGCTCTTTCGGTGCGCCGCACATCACTAAAGACGGTGTAACTGTTGCAAAAGAAATTTCATTAAAAGACAAGTTTGAAAACATGGGTGCTCAACTTGTTCGTGAAGTTTCAAGCAAAACTAACGACATCGCAGGTGACGGTACAACAACTGCAACTGTACTTGCTCAAGCAATTTTAAATGAAGGTATCAAATCAGTAACTGCTGGTATGAACCCAATGGATTTAAAACGCGGTATCGACATTGCAGTAAAAACTGTAGTTGAAAATATCCGTTCTATTGCTAAACCAGCTGATGATTTCAAAGCAATTGAACAAGTAGGTTCAATCTCTGCTAACTCTGATACTACTGTTGGTAAACTTATTGCTCAAGCAATGGAAAAAGTAGGTAAAGAAGGCGTAATCACTGTAGAAGAAGGCTCTGGCTTCGAAGACGCATTAGACGTTGTAGAAGGTATGCAGTTTGACCGTGGTTATATCTCTCCGTACTTTGCAAACAAACAAGATACTTTAACTGCTGAACTTGAAAATCCGTTCATCCTTCTTGTTGATAAAAAAATCAGCAACATTCGTGAATTGATTTCTGTTTTAGAAGCAGTTGCTAAAACTGGTAAACCACTTCTTATCATCGCTGAAGATGTTGAAGGTGAAGCGCTTGCAACTCTTGTTGTAAACAACATGCGCGGTATCATCAAAGTATGTGCTGTTAAAGCTCCTGGTTTCGGTGACCGTCGTAAAGCAATGCTTCAAGACATCGCGATCTTGACTGGCGCAACAGTTATTTCTGAAGAAGTTGGTATGTCTTTAGAACAAGCAACTCTTCAAGATTTAGGTACAGCGCACAAAATCACTGTTTCTAAAGAAAACACAGTTATTGTTGACGGTGCTGGTGATGCTGCTGCTATCGCTGAACGTGTTCAACAAATCCGTGCTCAAATCGAAGAATCTACTTCAGAATATGACCGTGAAAAATTACAAGAACGTGTTGCTAAGTTAGCAGGCGGTGTTGCTGTAATTAAAATCGGTGCAGCAACTGAAGTTGAAATGAAAGAGAAGAAAGACCGCGTAGACGACGCACTTCACGCAACTCGTGCAGCAGTTGAAGAAGGTGTTGTTGCTGGTGGTGGTGTTGCTCTTGTTCGCGCTGTAAATGCTCTTGAAGGCTTAAAAGGCGCTAACGAAGATCAAACAGCTGGTATCAACATTTTACGCCGTGCGATTGAAGCTCCACTTCGTCAAATCGTTGCGAATGCTGGTGATGAGCCATCTGTAGTTATCAACGCTGTTAAGAATGGTGAGGGTAACTTCGGCTACAACGCTGCAACTGGCGAATATGGTGATATGTTAGAAATGGGTATCCTTGACCCAGCTAAAGTAACTCGTTCTGCACTTGAGCACGCTGCTTCTGTTGCTGGCTTAATGTTAACTACAGAATGTATGATTACTGACATTCCTGAAGACAAACCAGCTGCTCCAGATATGGGCGGTATGGGTGGTATGGGCGGAATGATGTAATAACGCATCAACGCTTTAACCCAAAAAAATCCCTGCATTCGCAGGGATTTTTTTATTTTTCCAGTAATTTTAAGAATAAGTTAAGTTCAGAACCCTAAAATTAAAACAGGAACAGCAGCTAGAAGTTCCTCTTTTGTTACAACCATGCTTATCTATTTATAAGCATGGTTTTTTTTATCCAAATAAAATAATAAGCCAAGTGGCAACAATAATAGAAAGTGCAACAAACTGAGCGGCACTACCCATATCTTTCGCATTTTTGGAAAGTTGGTGTTTCTCGAGTGAAACTCGGTCAACCACTGCTTCAATGGCAGAGTTGAAGAGCTCAACAATGATGGCAAATAAACAGACAATGATCATCAGGGCATGTTCGCCGCGAGTTACATCCAGGAAAAAGCTGACAGGGATGAGTACAAGATTAATTAAAACAATTTGCCGAAATGCAGCTTCATTTTGATAAGCAGCTTTAAATCCTGAAATTGAATAACTGGTAGCGTTCAAGATGCGCTTTAGGCCACTTTTACCTTTATAGGGAGAATAACTATCCATTCACTTATATTTTAGACACTTTTCATGCATTATATAGTGCAGCCCTTAAAAAAATATTAAATCTTTTTTAAAGATTTTGACTTTATAACTCCATAGAGAAGAAGAGATGAAAAAACTATTTGTAGCCTTAGGACTTATCATGGGTAGCTTGCATATAAGCTATGCAGAACCAGCTTCAGCTCAACAAGTACCCGGATATTACCATCATCAATTTGGTAATTATCGGATAACTTCCTTGCTCGATGGCACTATTTATCTAGATCCGAAATTGTTTAAAAATTTAAGTCCGGCTGAAAAAACTAAAATTTTAACGAAATATGCTGCTGTAAATGAGAAGGGGATTCAGACTTCAGTAAATGCCTTTTTGGTTGATGATGGTAAAAGTTTGACGCTTGTTGACAGTGGAGCTGCGAGTTGTTTTGGTCCACAGTTAGGTTCAATTGCTAAAAATCTTGAATTAGCGGGCTATCAACTTGCCAATGTGAAAACTGTTTTATTGACCCACTTACATCCAGACCATGTGTGCGGTATTGCTCAAAATGGAAAAGCCGTATTTCCTAATGCAACGATCTATGCTCATGAGCGCGAAGCAGATTATTGGTTAAATCCAGCAAATGAAAAAACTGTACCAGCGGATAAAAAAGAAAATTATTTAGGTACTGTTAAAAACGTAAAAGCTGCACTTGCACCTTATCAAGCAAAAAAAGCATTCAAAACCTTTAAAGATGGTGATGTTATTCAAGGTTTTGAAGTGATTAATACACAAGGGCACACACCGGGACACCATAGCTTCCGTTTGAAGAGTAAAGGGCAACAAATTGTCTTTGTTGGTGATATTGTCCACTCACATTCTTTACAGTTTGATGCTCCAAAAACTGGGGTAGATTTTGATGTAAATTCAGAGCAGGCAATTAATACTCGTTTAAAAATATTTGCTGAAATTTCAAATAAGCAACAATGGGTAGCTGCCCCGCATTTACCATTCCCGGGAATTGGTCATGTGTATAAAGTGAATGCTGAGCAGTATCAGTGGATTCCTTTATATTTTAATAACAGTCTTGATAAATAAAAAAACAGGGCATTCATTGCCCTGTTTTTTTATGAAGATTGAGTTATTTTGCAGCTTTTTCAAAATTAGTGACAGCTTCACGACCGAGTGCTGGGTCATCTGTAAAGACGCCATCAACACCTGCCTTGAAATAGGCTTCAAACTCTTTTAACGCACCAGTTGGACAACGTTCAGCAGGTTTATCTGGGCTGCACTTTAACGGCGCTGGTAAGAAGTTGTTTTCTGGTCGGAAAGTATAAGGATGTACTTTTAAGCCAGCCGTATGTGCATCAGAAATAAACGTACTAGTTTTATATGAGCCATCATTATTAAAGGTCAGTATGTAACCTTTACTTGGTCCTACACCATTTGCATATTTGGCAACATCTTTTAACCCTTGTGCTGTGGCTAAATCAGCATAAGTTTTAGTGTCACCAGACTCTACGAAGTCTGCTGGTCGAGATGTTTTTGAGTCGTATAGCTGAATAATTTGTGCATGTTTAAGCGTCTTATGAAGGTCAAGCTCCCTTTTTAAATCTTTTAGATTCTGAACTTCAAAAGACTGTAAATAGACAGGTGCAATATCACGTGTATATTTATATTTGGCTAAGGTTTTTAGAAGAGTATCTTCCATTGCCAGATTTTGATTTTTAAAATAAGTCGGATGTTTCGTCTCAATATATAAGCCTATAATTTTCCCCGTCTTTTTATAGTTAGCTTCGGCAAGCTCAATGATTTGTTCTAGAGTTGGGACAGGGTAAAGGTCATTATAAGCTGTGTTGGCTGGTCGAAACTCAGGAATACGTTCACGCGCTTTAAGTTGCTGCAATTCACTTAAAGTAAAGTCTTCCGTGAACCAACCGGTTAAGTCGACGCCATCAATATTTTTTGTTTTTTTACGGTCTGCAAACTGACTTAAAGTGCTTACATTGGTTGTTCCACCAATCTCATTTTCATGGCGGGCAACTAATACGCCATCTTTTGTAGAGACTAGATCCGGTTCAATGAAATCTGCGCCGTCATCAATCGCTTTTTGATATGAAGCTAAAGTATGTTCAGGACGTAAAGCGCTAGCGCCACGGTGTCCTACTACTAAAATTTTAGGAAGTTGATATTCTGGCATGGTTGGCGTCGTTTCAGTTTTATCGTCATCATTACAACCAACCAAGCTAATTAAACTTAAGCATAAAAGTGCTTTTCTAAACATAATTCTACTCATATTGTTTTAGTTGAAACGACTCAAGTTTCAGGGCTTTGTTTGACATGATCATGAAGAATTCATGAATTTTAAGTGACACTCGTTAACTGGTTTTTTATTGGTTTGTTGGAAATATTCAATCACGCTTTGTTTTTGTCTTAATTACATTTATTGTTTAATTCTACTTGTCTTTTTTATACCGCTCGTTGATCATCACAAGGTCTCGAAGCGGCATTTACTTCTGTTAATTAACGACATCATACCGAGCAGCCATGCTATCTAAATTTTTTATTCAACGCCCCATTTTTGCCAATGTATTGGCGATCATTGTTATGGCTTTCGGTATTTTTTCGGTCATGAATTTGCCTGTAGAACGGTATCCAGACATTGCTCCACCTAAAATTACTGTGTCGGCCAACTATAGTGGTGCAGATGCACAAACGGTTGAGCAAAGTGTTACTCAAATTTTAGAACAGCAAATACAAGGGATTGATCACTTACTCTATTTTAGTTCATCAAGTGACTCATCTGGACGTAGTCGAATTACTATAAGTTTTGATAACGGAACAAATCCGGATACTGCTCAGGTCCAAGTACAAAATAGTATTAGTGGTGTCATACGTCGCTTACCGGATGAAGTTCAACGCCAAGGTGTTACGGTAAGTAAGTCACTGGGTGACACTTTTATGGTAATTGGCTTATATGACTCGACTGGTAAAACAGGAAACATTGAGCTATCGGACTATTTAACTACGCATGTGGTAGATAACCTGAACCGTATTGAAGGGGTGGGTGAAACTGATGTATTTGGTTCACAATATGCCATGCGTATCTGGTTAAATCCGGATAAATTAAAGCAATATAATTTAATGCCAAGTGATGTAGCGAATGCAATCACCGCACAAAATACTCAAGTCGCCGCAGGGGCAATTGGTGATTTACCCGTAATCGACGGTCAATATTTAAATACAAAAGTCACAGCAGGTTCTCGCTTAAAAACAGTTGAGGATTTTAAAAATATTGTCGTGAAGTCGAATAAAACGGCGAGTTATGTGTATTTAAAAGATATTGCCAGAGTTGAGTTAGGTGCAGAAAACTATCAGTCTTTTAACACTATTAATGGCTATCCTGCCGCAGGTTTGGGTATTTCTTTATCTTCAGGTGCAAATGCAATTCAGACCTCTAAGCTCATCCACCAAACTCTAGATCAGCTTACAACGAAACTACCAGCGGGTTATAAAATCGTTTATCCACGAGATAATACGCCCTTTGTTCAAGAGTCAATTAAGGAAGTAGTAAAGACTCTGGTAGAGGCGATTATTCTGGTTATTTTGGTCATGTTCCTGTTCTTACAAAGCTGGCGTGCTACGCTCATTCCGAGTATTACCGTTCCAGTTGTGATTTTAGGAACTTTCGCTGTCTTATATGTGCTTGGTTTTAGTATTAACACCTTAACGTTATTTGCGCTGGTACTCGCGATTGGTTTGCTGGTCGATGATGCGATCGTAGTCGTGGAAAACGTTGAGCGGCTCATGCATGAACAGCACTTATCTCCTAAAGAAGCTGCTATTGAGTCGATGGGGGAAATTAGTGGTGCCTTAGTCGGAATTACATTGGTTTTAACTGCTGTTTTTATTCCAATGTCCTTTTTAGGCGGTTCAATTGGCGTGATTTACCGTCAGTTTTCTATTACTTTAGTTGCCGCTATGGCGTTGTCGCTTATTGTTGCGCTCATTTTAACACCGGCTTTATGTGCATTAATTTTAAAACCAAACCCTCAACCTCAGCGTTGGGCCGTATGGTTTAACCAAAAGATTGAGCAACTTAAAAATCAATATATCAAGCTTGTTCAGACGAGTATTCATTACAGTAAATCAGTTATTGTGATTTTTGTGGCTTTAATTGCCGTTTTTACGCTGTTCTATAACGGTTTAAAAAGCGGTTTTATTCCTAAAGAAGACCAAGGAATTTTAAGTGTTCAAATTAAGCTCGTAGACAGCGCACCAATTTCTCAAAGCCAGAAAATTGGTGAGCAAGTCCGCCAATATTTCTTAACTCAAGAAGATAAAAATGTAGATTTGGTTTTAATCCGCTATGGACGAAATTATTCGGGCACAGGACAAAACTTGGCGCAAGGGTTTATTGCTCTAAAACCGTGGGATGTCCGAACAGGAAAAGAAAACTCGGCTGAGGCTATACAAAAGCGTGCCATGAAATACTTTAGCCATTTTAATAATGCACAGATTAATGTGACTTTACCTGCCTCAGTTAATGGCTTAGGTCAAACAGATGGTCTGGATTTATGGATTCAGGATTTGAATGGGCAAGGGCAAGATTTTCTAGATAGTACCTTCCGCCAATTGCAGGCTCAAAGTAAAAATTATTCAACTTTCGAAAACTTTGATAAGCAGTCAACCAATAGTAAGGCAAATCTTAATATTAAGATTGACCAGAAACAGGCACTAGCAAATGGACTACAGCTATCGGCAATTAATAATACTTTATCTAGCGCATGGGGCGGAACTTATGTAAATGACTTTATTGATCGGGGCCGTATTAAACGTGTCATGATTCAAGGTGATGCCGAGTTTAGATCTAAACCGGAAGATTTATATAACTGGTCTGTACGTAATGACCAAAATGAAATGGTTCCCTTTAGTTCATTTGCCAACTTTAGCTGGGGCGGGGCGCCGGAAATTGTAAAACGCTATATGGGATATAGTGCTTTACAACTACAAGCAGATGTTGCGAGTGGCAGCAGTTCTGGCCAAGCGATGAAAGATGTAGAACAACTTGTTAACCAACAAAAAGATATTGGTTTAGCGTGGACAGGTTTATCTTTTGAAGAACAGAAGTCGACTAATCAGGCCGTGTGGTTATATTTAATTTCGGCTGGATTTATTTTCTTATGTTTAGCTGCTTTATATGAAAGCTTAAGTATTCCCGCCGCCGTAATGACATCTATTCCGCTTGGTGTAGGAGGAAGTGTGATTTTCTCTTATATTTTTGGTTTGCCAAATGACGTGTATTTCCAAATTGCGCTATTAACGACTATTGGTTTGTCATGTAAAAACGCCATTTTAATTGTTGAGTTCGCGGCCTTAGCGCAAGAAAAAGGTAAGAATGCCATTCAGGCAGCCTTAGAAGGTGCGAGCTTACGATTAAGACCGATTCTAATGACCTCTTTAGCCTTTGGTGCAGGCGTAATTCCACTTGTGTTTGCTCAAGGTGCTGGTGCGGTTAGTCGTCAAGAGATTGGTATTAGTATTTTAGGTGGCGTGATGTTTGGTACTGTGCTGGTTCTGTTTTTTATTCCGGTCATGTACGTATTATTACGTTCACTGTTTAAATCGAAAGCTTCAACCTAAAAGTAAACAATTTAAAAACGGGCATCAAATCAAGTATATTAAGATTAACTTTTCTTCTTATATTTGATTTTGATGCCTCAAGAAAAAAAATTAACACAGCAGCAGGTTATCGCCCTAGAACGGGATCTTGCCAAGTTCGCAACCATGATGGATAGTGCGGTCCGTATTCCTTTTACAAAGCAGGGTATTGGTGCTGATGCTGCCTTAAGTACTATTCCAATTGCCGGTGATGTCGCTGGGTTCGCACTGACGTGTTATGCCATTTATAAGGCTAAACAAATAGGTGTGCCTCAGCATAAGCTCACTCCAGTGATCAAACTTGCTGTAGTCGATGCCGTAGTCGGTTTTGTTCCAGTTGCAGGGACTATTTTCGATATTTTTATACGTCCCAGTCGAAAAGCATTAGATGTGGTGCATACGCATATACGTGAAGAATATGCGATCCAAAGTGATATTCATGTCGTTCATCCGTATTTACATGAAAAGCTCGAAAAGAAGCAACAACAGTCGGCATTCTGGCGTAACCCTGTTGTGAGTTGGTTATGGTTGCACATACCCGATTTATTAGGTGCGTTTGTACTGCTATTAATTGGCTTAGCTGTGTGGTGGGGTGCAAGTTACCTTTGGGGACTTTATCAAACTATGTAATCAAAAAAATAAAGCCTCCATTTGGAGGCTTTATTTTTACATTAAACGTTTTATGGACAATCTAATTGGTGTAGAGCTGCCACACGTTGTTCAATTGTAGGGTGAGTTTGGAACAATGCAGCTAAACTAAAGCCTTGTTCTTTACCTTCCGCAATTGCGAACGCTTTCATTTCTTTTGGCATTTGGTCAGGTAACTCTGTTTCAGCTTGCAAACGTAATAAAGCAGAAATCATCGCTTGTTTACCAGCTAAACGCGCACCGGCTTCATCTGCACGGTATTCACGGTAACGAGAGAACCACATCACAATGGCAGAGGCAAGAATACCGAACACGATATCTAGAACCATTGTAATGATGAAATAACCCATACCTGGGGCTTCATTGTCTTGACGACCAAAGACATTACGGTCAATAAAGTCACCTACTACACGAGCAAAGAACATAACGAAGGCGTTTACTACACCTTGAATGAGTGCGAGTGTAACCATGTCACCATTTGCAACGTGGCCGATCTCGTGCGCGAGTACAGCACGTAGCTCATCTTTGTTCATACGCTCAAGTAGACCGCTTGAAACGGCAACTAAGGCATCATTTTTATTCCAGCCTGTTGCAAAGGCATTAGACTGATATGAAGGGAAGATACCAACTTCTGGCATATTAATACCAGCACGTTGAGAAAGTTCAGCGACTGTTTGCAATAACCAGCTTTCAGCTTGGTTACGAGGAGCATTTGGGTCAATCAGTTCTGTACCAGTAGTTTTCTTAGCCATCCATTTGGACATGAATAGAGAGACTAAAGAGCCCACCATACCGAACACAAAACAGATGACTAAAAGGTTGCCTAGATTTAAGCCACCCGCGCCATGGTAACTACCGACACCGAAGAGTGACAAAATAATGCCAGCTACAACCAGTACCGCGAGGTTGGTAAGCAAAAACAAACCAATCCGCATCATTGAGAAAATCCTCTTATAAATAAAATATTATCTGATTTATAAATTATAAATCACTCAGCTAATATGCGGCGCTTAGGGGAAAAATTCAAGAAAAAAATAAGGAATCAATACATTCTTTGCGATCTAAGAATGTATTTAAATTAAACAAGTTATTAGAAGGCCCCTCTGAACACGACAGTGGGGGTAATAGATCATTACAATTTTTTGACAATAGAACCCGCTAAATAAATAACCGTAAGGTATAAGGCCTTTTAAGCTTACTCAATCCGGATATGTGCAATAGCAGTTGCATTATTGGTGACATAAGTTCCCGTAGGTGCGTCTGTATATGTACCATCTGGCAATGTCACGATTTGGCGCGAGGAAGAATACTTAATAGGCTGAGCAGAGACTTGCGTAGAGGTACTGTGCGGTATGGCTGGCTGGTTTATCGCTTGGGCAGAAATACTTGAATTGCTAAAAGAAGAAAGGCCTACACCAGAAGAATATAAGTTTTGGTAGCGGCTTGTGACTCGGCGAACATAATCTTGGGTTTCACGGAATGGGGGAATACCGCCATATTTATCGACGTTTCCTTCTCCTGCATTATAAGCGGCAAGGGCCATTTGCGTATTACCGTTAAAACGTTTGAGCAACCAACTTAAATATTTAGCACCAGCGAAGATATTTTGCTGAGGATCATAAGCGTTAGATACGTTAAAGCGACGAGCAGTAGCCGGCATAAGCTGCATTAAACCTTGGGCGCCAACCGGAGAGCGGGCATTTACGTTAAAGCCAGACTCGGTATGCATAACGGCTTTGATTAATCCTTCCGAAACGCCGTGCTGTTGTGCCGCCTGCTTAATAATATGGTCAAAAGCATTTTTGTTTTTGCTATAGCTTGGTAGAACCGAAGCCTCTGAAGTCCCCCAGTTGCTATAACTATGAATATTACTATCCGGGTAGTAGGTGACTTTTACTTTTTTGAGTGAATGGTCATAACTTTTACGGTTAGTCAGTAAAGTACTGCCGTTTTTGTCTTGGTAAATGTACATCTGACCTGCTGAAGTCGGCGTTATACCTACCGAAAAAGTGGTCATCCCCAGTAAACAAGAAAAAAGATATTGAACCGAATTTTTCATTTTATGTTATTCACAATTTTAGGGTCTCAAAACTTGTCAAAGAGTTTATCAAAAAATATTACTTAAAGAAGTTTTGTGTAATTTTTTTTATTTTGACTCTTTGAAAAAATCAAGCAGTTTTGCTCGAATGATCATCAAAAAAAATTAAAAAAAATTTTTAAAATGATTCTATTGACTTGAATAACTATTTGAAAAATAAGGGTAAAAATCATTGGTTAAAAAATGATCAATTTAAATAAAACCCTTAACAGAAGGTCAAAACAGTTTGTCAAGTATTAAGAAATCCACAATTTTATCCACAGGTTTTGTGGAAAACTGTGGAAAAGTCCAAAAAGTAAGCATTTTGCGCAAAAAATGAACTCATCGGTCAAAATGGCGCACTGCTTTTGCAGCATGCCTGAGCATTATGACGACTTCAAGAATTGAAACTATTCTTTTGATGCGATTCTCATCCGAATCATATAAAATTGCGCGGTATTTTTATTTATGGGTATATCTCGTCTATGTACGCGCCAGTTGAGTCCAACGAAGGATTTAATTTTAAGCCTGAACTTCCAACAAGCTCGGCCTATTATCGTTTGCTTAAGAAGCTTCGCCGTCAAGTTGGACATGCCATCCGTGACTTCAATATGATTGAAGATGGTGACAAGGTCATGGTGTGTGTGTCTGGTGGTAAAGACAGTTATACCTTGCTCGACATTTTGTTGCAGTTCAAACGTATTGCACCAATCAATTTTGATATTGTTGCGGTTAACCTTGACCAAAAGCAGCCGGGTTTCCCTGAAGATGTCTTACCACGTTATATGGAAGAAAATAACATTCCGTATTACATTTTGGAAAAAGACACTTACAGCATTACCAAACGTTTAACTCCTGAAGGTAAAACGTACTGTGCTGTGTGTTCACGTTTACGCCGTGGCTCGCTTTATGGCTTTGCTCAAGAAATTGGTGCAACCAAAGTTGCGCTAGGGCATCACCGTGATGACATTATTGCTACTTTCTTCTTGAACTTATTCCATGGCGGTAGCTTAAAGGCAATGCCACCTAAGCTTTTATCGTCGGATAAGAAAAATATTTTGATTCGTCCTTTGGCTTATGTTGAAGAAAAGGACATTATCAAATATGCAGAGTTACGTAAGTTCCCGATTATTCCGTGTAACCTTTGTGGTTCACAAGAGAACTTACAACGTGCCATGATCAATGAAATGCTTCGTGAATGGGACAAACAGTATCCAAAACGTTTACACAGCATTTTTGGTGCGTTACAGAACGTTTCACCTTCACAACTTGCTGACCGTGATTTGTTCGATTTCGAAGTTCTTGACTCGCAGCGCGAATTAGACTTTAAAGATCCAGAAGAACTGAAAAAACGTTTAGATGTAGTGAACTTAAGCTTTGCTGCTGAATAAAACGAATTAATAAGTCAATTGAAGGCACTTTATAAACAAGTGCCTTTAATGTATCAAAATACTAAAAAATGAATGTTCCGTACAAAAAGTCATAGCTCAACCTTAAAATTACATGCTATAACAACGCTCAAGCAGAAGTGCTTCACACGATGTTGTCTGGATAGGCAACACTAGAGAAATTGAACAAATAAATTTGAGGAAGAATCATGCCTGCATTTTTAACTGATGATTGGTTTGCGACTGTCGAAAAATTAACTGCTGAAGCAGGTGATCTTAATTTGCCACCAGCTCTTGCGAATTTGGCAATTAATTTAGTAGTTACAGATGCTTCTGGAAATACCGAATTAGCGTTAGATGGGGGTAAAATCCAAAAAGGTTTGTCTTCAAATGCCAAAACTACATTAAACATGGATGCTGAAACTTTACGTAAAGTATTCCTTGAGTTTGATATGGCAGCTGCTATGCAGGCATTCATGACTGGTAAAATAAAAGTTCAAGGCGATATGTCTCAGTTAATGGCTTTACAAACAGCTAAACCAAGCCAAGAACAAAAAGATTTGTTCAAAAAAGTATTAGAGCAAACCGCTTAAACTGAAAAAGAATTCATATAAAAAGCTTACCCGAGAGGTAAGCTTTTTATTTATACAAACAATGAATTTATCAACTTTTAGATGATAAAAACTAGATATTAATTCGCGTTTGTGCCGTTTTAATGTGCTCAAGATAAGCACGTATACGAGTCACATACTGAACTGCTTGTTTGTATCGACCATTGCGAGTTTTGTTACTCTGCAAATAATTATAGAGATTAACCCATTGGTTCGGGTCTTTCCCTTGGGCTTGCAAGCGCTTTTGAATCTGGTTCACTGCACCCGGTCCCATATTGTAAGCCACAAGCGCATACCAGTTGCGATCTGGGAAAGGAATATCATCATACTCACTTAACATGAGATCATAATATTTCGCACCGCCCTGAATACTCTGTGCTGGATCGTTACGGTTACTCACACCCATTGCCCGAGCTGTACTATTGGTTAACATCATTAACCCACGTACACCTGTTGGTGAAACAGACTCCGGTTTTAGGTACGATTCTTGATAACCAATCGCTGCAAGCAAATGCCAGTCTAAATCGTACTGAGCAGCACTTTGTTTAAAGCTTGCTTTGTAAATCGGTATACGTGCACTTAAGTCACGTTGAATCGTAGACCAAGCTTCTGGTTTTACAACATTACGGTTATAAAAAGAAGCAAGTTGGTGAGTTAGACCATTTTGTTTGCTTTGACAAACAAAACCGCTTGCTGTTTGTGTAAGCGGATCATCTGCTTGTTTAAACACCCAGCTTAGATTCGGATTTAATCCATTTTTTTGCAAATTTACGATATCACCACAACTTGCAGAAAAAGACATTAAACCTTTGTTCTCGATTGAACTTAAGCTTGCGGTTGTCATGGCAAGATTTGCCTTACCTTGCTGAACCCACTTAAGCGCCGTGGCATTATCTGTCACGATTTTGAAGTCCAACTTTACATTTAAGCTTTGTGCATAGTTACGCGCTAAGTCATAACCGAAGCCGTGTAAAAACTGGTCTTCTTTAAAAACAGTCGTTGGGCTTTCTACAGCAACCACTGTTAATGTGTTTGTGTTAACTACAGTATTGTACTGTAGGGTTTTTCCTGCATTGATACTATGAAAGGGAAAAAACATAGTGCTGAGCGCAAGAACTTTCAATGGGAGAGAAGAAAATAAAGAGCTAAGGCCAAGCCTCGACCCAGAACTTGAATTACTGTGCATGTTGTCTCCGCTACAGGTAATTTATGCCCTAAAAGTCAGACAAAAAGCTGCCATAACTTCTAAAAGTTGATAAATTCAATAAGGGGTGGGCAGTCATGACGTCATTCAAAATGACATGAAATGAAAAAAGCAAACTGTGTAGAAAATCTACATAGTTTTTGAGTGGGTTAAAAAATACTCAACATTTAAGATGCGCGCATCATAATATTGAAAAAAAGTATTGTCAAATTTTGTACAATTAAATATCCGATATATCATCATAACAACATGAATTTATTAAGGAAGAAAATTTATACACTTCTGATGTGAGAAAATAGGGTATAAAATGCTACATCTTGTAACCCTTATGTTGTTAATCAGTGGTTTTTAATCATGAAATCTAACTTAATCACTCGGTCAGGCCATGACAAATTAGTTGCTGAATTAAAACAACTTTGGCATGAAGAAAGACCAGAAATTACGAAAAAAGTAAATTGGGCTGCAAGCCTCGGTGACCGTAGTGAGAATGCAGATTATCAATATAACAAGCAGCTCCTTAGAAAAATTGATCGACGAGTACGCTACTTAGGAAAGCGTTTAGAAGAGTTAAAAATTGTTGATTACTCACCTGAGCAAGAAGGCAAAGTTTACTTTGGTGCTTGGGTCGACATTGAAAATGAAGAAGGGGAGCAAAAAACTTTACGAATTGTCGGGGTAGATGAAATTTATGATCACCATCCTCAGCATATTTCAATTGAGTCACCTATGGCACGTGCACTCTTGAGTAAAGAAGTCGATGATGAAGTAGAAGTACACACGCCTTTGGGCAAAAAGCTGTGGTATATCAATGCAATTCGCTATGAAAAACCTAAAAATGATGAAATTTAGATAGATTTGTTTTTATTTTGAGCGTTTGAATTAAAAATTAAATAAAAGATTTGCCAACTTGCATTTTTGTTTATATTATAGCGCTCGTTGGAAGCGTGGCAGAGCGGTTTAATGCACCGGTCTTGAAAACCGACGAGGGTGTGAGTCCTCCGTGAGTTCGAATCTCACCGCTTCCGCCAAATTCAAGTTTCTGACACTGTTTAACACTATATAAGTTTATGATTTATAAGGTTAAAGTTGGAAATATACGATATGACAAGCCGTGACGCACTACGCCAATCGGTAGTTATAAAGTAGTAAAAAATGCAGTAAGATTATTTCTTACTGCATTTTTTTATGTCTGAATTATGGCGACTCGTGGAATCAATAAGCTTAGTGCTTTACAAGTTAAAAAAGCTAAACCTGATCCTGACAAGATGTATAAGCTGTCTGATGGGGGAAACCTGTACCTGCGTATTGATCAGAGTGGTAGCAAGTACTGGATATTCAATTACACACGTCCATTTTTAGCCAAACGTAATGATTTATCTTTAGGTACTTATCCTGAAGTTTCACTGGATGATGCTCGCACTATTCGTGATGAATATAAGAAGCTCATTAAGCAGGGCATCGATCCAGCAATGGAGCGGATTGAAACCAAGTCCCAGAAACAGAAAGAAGCAGAAAATACCTTTCGTATTGTTGCTGAAGCATGGCTATATAAACGTGAGCTAGAGCAAAAACAGGATGAAGAGACGATCCGTCGTTTAAAGCACGATGTCTATCCCTATATTGGTGATTTAACCTTTCCACAGCTTACCTTGGAAATTCTTGAGATTAAGGTCTTTAAGCGCATTATTGAACGTGGTGCATTGTCAGTTGCCAAACGCCTAAAATCGGACTTGAACCAGATATTTAAGTCAGCACGTAAAAAGAAGCTGATTCAATACAATCCTATTGAGGATATTGAACTGCCCAAACCACAGGGTGGGAACTTTGCAGCCGTGACAGAGGAGCAGGAACTAGCTCCAATGCTCAATAAAATTTGGAACTACTCCAAACTTTATCCACGTTGTTCACATATCACACAAGTGGCGTTAAAAATCTCCGTGTTGACCTTTCAGCGACCTGGGGAGATACGCAAGCTGAAAAAGGAGTATTTCTATTGTGAAGAAAGATGCTTTAAATTTACAGCTAGTAAAACCAAGCAGCTTCATATTGTACCATTGTCAGATCAGGCCTTTGACTTAATTGATTCAATTATTGATCTGCACCCATACAGTGAATACATTTTCGTGGGTCGGGATGGTAAAACTTTTATTTCTGATAATACGATTAACTCAGCGTTAAAACGCTTGGGCTATGCTGGGAAGCAAACGGCACATGGATTACGTGCAACCGCACGAACCATGTTGGATGAAATATTAGAACAACGTGTAGACTTTATTGAGCATCAATTGGCACATAAAGTAAAAGATAATAATGGTACAGCCTACAATCGAACCAAATTTTTAAACAATCGTCGGGAGATGATGCAGGAGTGGGCGAATTACCTAGAATCATTGCTGGATCAGCAACAGTAAAAAGATGAAAATCCAATGATAAAAAAATAGCCTGTCAAACGACAGGCTATTTAATTTATGCTGCTTTAAGCTCTTTGAGTTCAAGCCATTCAATAATCTGGCTTTCAGCCCATGTGGGCATACTTGCTGTTAAATAGGTAGGTTCAGGAAAATCACCCCGACGAATCATTTTCCAGAAGGTGGATTCTGCAATATTCAATATCCCTTTGGTTGCAGGCTTATAAGATAGCTTTCGTCTGCGACCACCACGATCTACATAGTCCTTGGCAGGGCGTTCAGGGTAGTTGACTAAGTCTTTGACACGATAATGCTGTTCTATCATTTTCCACCTCTAGGATTTTATACACATAAATATTAACAGTATGAAAGTATTGATATTGAACATTGCATACTTTCATATGGCTCATGATAGACAGTGGTATACAGTGATAAAAGAACAGTGCATAATTATAAAAAAACATTACTATTATACATTGTTAACATATTGGAATATAAAAATATGTCTATTATAAAATTTGAAGACTTAAATGAATTGGAACAGGAGTTCATTGATTGTCTGTTTACTTATTATGAATCCAGTTTTTTACAAAATGAGGCATGTGGAAATATAAAAACAGCTGATGAGCCAGAAAAAAGAATCATCGTTGCTGAGTTAAGCGATATACAGCGAAAGGTGCTGAACGAGCGACTACACCTCAATGATTTAATTCTGAAAGAAATAAATGAATTTCATCAACTGATTTTAGGTGAGAATACTGTCATTTCACCTATGCAGATAGTAGTACTATTGGAACAGCTAAATGCATTAAAAGACGAGTTTGATACGCTTTCAAATACAATTCAAAAAAAACGTTATAGTGTCATTTTACAGGCTTATCAGGCTCTGGATGAAAATATTTGCACCCAACGCAATTTAAAGATTTTGAAACGAATGAGAGGTATTCGGGCAGTCAAAGTTCGTAATGATAAGAATGTATACCCACGGCATCAAATTCTGTATCGGGTTTTAAGGGATGAAGCTCATAAAAATGGTCGGTGGGAGAATTTATCACAGGCGGTAAAATCAATTTTGCCAATACTTAGACTTGAATATCAAAAAAATAATCTGGTCTGGATTCAGAATGAAATAGATTCTAAGCTGGCATTGATTGAAGAATTGGAAAAGGGACGACTCATTAATTCCCATAATAAACAGAATGAAAATTATCATGGAAAGGTTTATCAGAATCGTAAATATCAGAACAGGATCGACAAACTTCAGTTAGAAATAAACGAATTAATCATTGCTCAGAAGTCAACTGACCCTGCTTTGCTGCTGGGGAAAAAAATACCCTATAACACCATTTATAATGATGAAAGTATTCTTCACCACTTAAGGGATTGTACTGAACTGTTACAGGATATTCTTATTCAAAAGTGATAAGAAGTACTCATAAAAAACAATCATCAGCTTATTCATTACCAAAAGTATCAGAAGCAATTTGATCAACGGATAGGTGCCTGATTTGCTCTAGCTGAATATTTTTCTGTATTTCCTTTAAAAACTGGAGTTTTAATTTCTGAATTTCACTGGCGTCCTGAAGGGGGCTATTGGTTAATTCATTAATGGTAATTTTACTGTTGATTAATTCATTAATGAGATACTTCTGGATGACTTCATCCTGTTTGCGTACCTGAAGCTGTTTAATATAAAGCATTTTATCAAGGGCTTTGATGCGTTGGTTCAATTCCTCAATAATCATGTCTTTTTCATTTAATTTTTGCTTATAGGGTGGAGGGAGCGTTTGCTTTGCCTCATACGTATTCATCAGGAATTCTAGACACTCTGCCTCAGTTTTAAGTTTGAGCTTTTCAGTCAATGCCTCCATTTTTTTGGCTGTATGTGAGGTTAGATAAAATTGCTTTCTCACATTCGCATGATTTTTCTTGGAATATTTGAAATTTCTGAATCTATTTTTTAGATCGGAAAAATATTTTTCATTGAGTAAAAGTACCCATTGATTCGTTATTTCTGCTACGAGTAATGGGTGGATCATGGTTTCGATGGGCTGAATTTGCAATCGTCCATCAGGAAGCTGAACTATCTGCAGTAGTGCCTGCTCTTTGTTACATTCGTGCTCTAAAAACAAGGATTTTAATGTCTGATCTTTATCAAGCCATTGTTGCAATGTCAGTTGTTTTCTTGCCATTTTGATGTTCTATGATGTTTGAAATTCTAATATGATTATAGATTTTAATTAAGGTGGAATAAACATTTCTAAATACGTTTAGTAAATGTTTATTTGTTTTAAATTTATTTTATAGTAAATATTTGTGCCTATCTAAAAATAATTCTAAAATTTACTAATAGCAATGTTGAATGAATAAAAATGTATGGATGAAATGACAGAAGAGCATAAGCAGCTCATTTTTAATTTTAATGAGTTATCACCACATAGATTAAGTTCCTACGCTAGACTGGTGCTGATTAAATTTATTAGTCTCTTTGGTACACAAAAAACCAACGATTCATTGTTGGAATTGTCTGAAAAGATAGGTGTGCAACATAAAAAATTAAAACTGGTATTGGAGGAGTTATCAGGCTTTGAGATATTGGAGTTTTCATATCCAGAAACAGGTCGGCGGGCAAGAGTTAGAACAATACAGCTGAATTTAGATTATTTAAATCTGCTATTGAGTAAAGTTAATCAACATGAAACATCCCATCATAGGTATGTCCGCCTTAAGAGAGCGATTAAGCAGTTTGACCTTTTAATGCTTATTTTAATCAAATTATCTCAAGTCAGAGTGACCACTAAAAAGTTTGATTTACTACCCGAACAAAAACTGGATTTTAGGGTATTGTTGACATTATCAAACTTGACTCGCTCATGTGATGCTTATGGGGTGATACGTAATATAGGTACAACACAACTGGTTGCTAAAACAGGGTTAAATAAGCAAGCAATATTTGATTCGATCTACTTTTTGAAAAAGATAGGTCTGCTTCGGGTACATGTGCATGGGACGATCAATAACAAATTTATAAAAAATATAACGCCAACCTACGTGTTGAATTTATCTCATACCTTTTGGGGTAATCATGCTCGGTATGGTCGGTTTTATATATTGGAAGCGAGTGAAAGACATCATTTTGAAATAAAAATGATTGCTGATATTTTTACGGTAATTTCTGAGCAGGTGCAGCCGTTGGATTCTGACAACTCACGCGATCTCAATCACCTTACGACATTGGTTCTTAAGGGGCTTGATTCAGATAAAATCAACATTATTTCTGGAACAATGATTGAGCGTATCCAGTCTTCATCACAAGTTCAGGAGACGATTTCTAGTTTCATTAAAGAATGTCTAATTCATTATTTGCAATTACAACAATGCCATCAGGAACAAGGAGATTTGACAGTATTTGCAAAAGTGTTCAAACAAGCATTAATCAATAAAAAGAAGCAACATATCAAGTTGAATGATTTGGATTCAAATTTGACAATGATGCAATGCTATTTTGAATCATGGTGTTGCAGACTGCTTGATCAGCGGGGTTTACGTCAGCATATCTTACAAGGTTCACTGTTATATGGTGTAGATATTTTAAATCGGACTACAATTGAAAAAGATATTTATCCTTTTGTCTTTCAAGAAAAATACCGTTTGGAATTGATTACAAATCCTGACTTAATCAGAAACAGCGATCCAGATGCGGACATCCAAATACAGATTCAGAAGCTAGAGAAACAGGAGCAACGGTTCATCCTAGAATTCTTATTATTTTGTTTGAATTTGATTGCCAAAAATCAGATTTTACCATTTTTAAAAAGTACGCGAAGACTCAGTCATGTAGCAGGCAAGTTTTTTCAAATTATACCAAAAGTCGAGTCGCAGAAAATGTATAGTTGTATCTATGTGCCCGATTCAACACTCACTAAAGATGAGTTTTTTCTGATCGATATCCCTCATCCAATTCGTGGGAAAGAGGAGGAATATTCGAACGAAGACTATTTGCTGAAATTCATTGAACCTAGTGTTGATGACATGAAAAAATATGGATTGCTGGATCAGTTTTATACAGGAGGAACTGAATTGCTGAATAAAAAAGTAGCGTAAGTTTAGCTTCTGTAATATTCCCATAATTTGGTTATTCTCGCTGTATGGCGCAGTGGTGTAATGGTCAGTCTAGACAGGTTTGCTTAACAGGTAATATATATTATTATCTATTAATAATATAAACAATAACTTATATCGTTGATTAAATACAGTGAGTTATTTAGTTAAGTATAGCCCATACTCAAATGGGTTATAGACAATGTATCAATATCAAATCACTAAAAGCATTCTAAATTAACCCTATAGTATGTTCCAAAGTCTCTAAGCATGTTCAGCTAAGCAGGATGACCACAACATCCTGCTTTAGAATCATGATCAGTAAAATTTTACATCTCTCACTTAGATATGAACCTTATGTTTCAGTGAGAACCTAAATGTACCAGAATAATCCATTAGAAAGTGAATCATCCATTCTTATCTCAATCGAAGATTTTATGGTTAGTACATGCCATGAGCAATTTGTTGATGATCATGAAGAATTCAAGCGAGAGCTGTTGGATGCTGTGTGTGCTTTTAAGGTGATTTACAGAGAAGATTTTACTTATTCCAGAATCATTAATGTTTTCAAAAGAGTGATTAATCTCGTAGATTACATTATGGATAAATTGGACTCCCATCTTTATGAAGATATTTTACGATTTGAACTAAACCACATCTTCCATATTCAAGGCATAATTCAACATGAGATGAAAAATACAATACGAGAACAATTCGATTTTCAGCGTCAAGAACAACGTAATCGCTTTAAACTGGAATGCTACCTAAATAAACTGCTTACACACTATGCTAGATTACAGTTTGTTCGAGTAGATATCTCTATTCTTAAAGAATATCAAATCCATTGGGGTATTCAAGACTTTAAGTATGCATTGGATATTCTATGTAATCGTATGTCAAATAAAGATACCTGTTTTAAGCACTTACAAGGTTATGTATGGGCATTAGAGCAGGGTGTAGAAAAAGGCTATCACTGCCATTTATTACTCATCTATGATGGGAATAGTCGTATAGAGGATTCAGGTTTAGCAAAACTGGTGGCTGAGTATTGGAAGCACATCACCAATCAACAGGGTACTCACTACAACTGTAATACCAAAGACAACAAGGAAAAATTTGATAAAAATGGATTGCTTGGGGTTGGAATGATTCATCGTGATCAACCAATACAAGTTACAAATGCGATTCGTGCAGCGATGTACTTGGTCAATCCTGAAAAAGAAGATCAGCGCTTACGGGCTAAAACCTCTCCACAGATGCGGACTTTTGGTACAGGTCAGTTTGAAGTAAAATGGCGCAGAGATATTGAACAAAATGAGTCATTATGATATTAAAAATAGAGAACACGACTATCAGATGTATTCTCTATCTTGTACAGTTTGACATCAAAAAGACAAACTTACATTTCCTTGATCGGTGATTAATTCAGCTTCAAGCACCTGATCACCACGGCATTTCAATAAGTACGATACTGTAGAGCTATAGCTCATTTGCACAGGCATCTTGCTATGAAAGTCAGCGGTGTAATAACCACAACGACCACGATTAATTTTCATGCCTTGTAGAACAAAAGGCTGATTGCTGGTCGATTGAATTTCAAGAATATATTCAATTGCCCCTTGTACATTAAAAGCAGATTGAGATTCTCTAGCACTAATGCGAGCCTTAACATTTAGATCGCTAACTTGTGCAGATTCATTCTCAAGCGGAATGTCAGCAGCTTCCTGAGTGTTGTTTGGATTAAGGTCAGTTTCCATCATGGCTTTCAGCACATCAGGATACTTATTCCATCCACTGATATAAGACTCCGCTTCCTTGACCTCAGCAGGTAAATAGACATGACCATTGTCAATAATCATCTGCATTTCATTGAGTTTAGCTTTAACTGCTTCCTCGGTATAAGGAGCATAGATTGATTGAGTATGCTGAGCAGCATTATTGGTAGGCTCACCTGAAGTATCAGTTTTTGGTGGTTGATTGTTCTGGCTACATGCCATTAACAGGGAACACAAGGCAATGGTGGAAAATAATGATTTCATGATTGCACTCCCTTATAATTTAGGACGAATAACAACAAACCAGACGAATAGTAGAATCAAAATTCCACCAACAATTTTACCGATTACAGGAAACATCACCGCAGGCCACACTAAGCCTTGCCCTAAATTGTAGGTAAATGGCTTATAGTTATACTGCCCCCAGAAATGTTGATAGATGGCAAAAAAGAATCCAATGACCAGATAAGTGCTGATCAGTCCAGCTTTAAGATTAGAATTCATTTACTTCCCCCCCAGTTGCAAATTTTGCCAATGCAATAAAAATTCCCATCACGATCATGAAGCTAATGAAGGGTAGACCCAGTACACAAATCACAGCGATGACGCAGATAATGCCTGCAAGTGTTCTCATGGCTACTCCTTCATACACTGATAGGACACATTGACCATATCCATCTGGAAGGATTCAGTTTGTTGTAAGGTGTAGATATTTTCTTTCAGTCCACCCTCACCATATTTCTTTTCAAGTTTGTCGTAGATGCATGAACAAGTGCTGTCATTAATGCCGCCTGTTTTACAACCACTGATAAACTGGCGTTCGGTTTTGCTGGCACAGCCTGATGCTAGAAGTGCAACTGAGACAACAATGAGTGAAGTTTGAATTTTCATCATTTCCCCTAATTTTTATTGTGTTATTTGATGTGTAATATATTTTGCTGAATTGACTAAAGTGTAGATCTGAAAAAGCTTTCCAAGGCTAGATAGCGTTTAGATCAGTCAAATAAGCAAAAAATTTTGAAAGTTGCTATTGCAACAGAGGAATAGAAAATCGTTTTAGGGAAAATAATATAGATAGAAAGTGCTGAGTCATGGTGACTACTCCTTTTGTATGAAAGAGAGTCTTACCAAATTACTGTCAAATAATGGTGGCAAGACTGGGCGGGTTGACAGACTGATACAAAAGGAAATCAGCGCACGCAAGCGTGCCCCTCCCAGTCTCACCGTAAAGGCGTGACTTAAGAGAACGCACAAAACCATCACAGCGTTGTTGTGCGCCTTTTGTAAACGGTCTGTCAAAACCGACTGACGATGTAGGTCAGCAGTCGAATGATAAAATTAAGGGTGAGTTTAGTCAATCGAGGTTATGAAAATATATAAATAAATCAATAATTTTATTATTTTTAATACACTAGTACTTTTTCAATTTTAAGTAATATAATTCTGGTGTCTAAAATAGTAAATTATCTGAAAATTCAAAAAATTAGGGGGATATATGAATTTTAAATTACTTAAAGTACGACTAGATAGAATTAAAACTCAAAAACATACACTTACTCCAGAAGATATGTTGATGTTAGTTACTCAAGAAAAAGCTGATCTTAATTCGGGGTTTTTCTCTCGCTTATTTAGTGTGACTATTCCACAAAAATGGGAATTTTCTATCAATTCATCTGAGGAAATTGGCGTTGCTTTAGAATTGGTTGAATTGATTGAAACAGTATTTATCCCTCACTATCAGGGGCATGCAAAAAATTATGCTTGGTTAGAGCAATGTATTTTATTCAAACTCAAGCATCAAGCGTCGATGAATATTTCTGAATTAGTCAGTCGGTATTTATCGAAGATTGAAAAAAGTGAACATTTACAGATTAGTCGAGAGATCTTAAAAATTTTATTTGAGCGTGAGCCTAGCAATGCTGTCATTAAAGCACAGGCGATAGTGTACAAACGTAGTCAAATCTATACTAGCGCTATAGAAAAGTTTGAGTACTATTTTGAGCATTGTTCTTATCAAGAAACATTATATTTTGATTATCTTGAATGTTTAATAATGCGGAAGAATGTTATCTATAATCAGGAAAAAGGAGAGTTTGGTGATTTGCAATATGCTGTATATTTACTTTGCTCTATAGACGATGCGAAAGATAGAGCATTACAAGGGAATCTACTCAATCGTGCTATAACAGCCCTTTTACCAGAAGACGTTATTGCAACTCGTCCTGAAGATACGAATTTCTTAGCTGACATGGGACGTGGGCTAAATAGTTTTAGTAAGGGAGTTGGTACATTTTTTGGAGGGCGTGATTCGCAGATTCCATATAGTGAAGGAATTATTGCGAGTGCACCAAAACTTTTGAAAAATAAAAAAATTGTTGAGTGTCTTAACCAAAATCAAAAAGCACAAAAAGAGCTAGAAAAAATATTATCTGATCAAGGGCTAAAGGTGGGTGTGGGCTTAACGGCATCCGCATATTCTTTAGGATTAATTTGGGATTATGCACATATTGATCCATCTGTATTAGATGCATTGAGCTTTGCATCAAAAGGAAATCCTGAAAACTTAAATACTTTACAAGACATTTCAGCGAATACACTAGATAGTGCAGGAGCAGTGACTCGTTTAACTGGTTATGTTGCTGAACAACAGGTTGCACTGAATTTACAACAACAAGGACATACAGTTGAATTTCCCGATAGCGCAAACCAAGCTGGTTATGATTTGATTGTTGATGGCACACCGATGCAAGTTAAGTGCTCAATGGATGCTGATTATGTATTAAGTCATTTTGATAAGTATCCAGATATTCCAGTGATTGTGAACAGTGAACTTGCAGAGCAGCTAGGTAATCATCCGATGGTGTTAGTGGATACCACTTTAAGCTATGAAGCTGTTCAGGAAACTACTGGTGTAGGACTAGAGCAAGTTTCAGATTTTGCGGATGTAGGAGATATGCTACCAATCCCACTATTAACGATTGGTTTAGCGGCATATCGTAATTATGGTGATTTTAATTCAGGTAAAGTGGATGGCGAGCAATACTTAAAAAATGTTGGCAAAGAAACTGCTGCAATTGCTGGAGGTGCAATGACAGGGTCAATGCTACTCGGCGCATTAGCAGGTCTTGCTACAGGTGGTGTTGGAGTCATTGTTGCGAGTGGTATTGGTGCATATATGGGAGGGGTTGCTGGTTCTACAGGTGCAAATAGTATGAATCGAGAAGCCTTGTGTAATCAGAGAGATATCGTAGTGAAATTACTCATTGAATTCGCAGCGTGGTTCAATGAAAATTTATTGGTTCATCGAACAAATGTGCTATTCAAACAGCTACAAAGTTTTGAAACTCATATGTTGAATAATGCTGATCGTATTATTACTTTTAGTACTTTATTGATCTATCAACATGAAGCTTATATGCGTGCCTATCATCTGAACCAATGGATATTACATAAGTTGCAAAAAGGTAATGAAATGGAAAAGGTTCAAGCTGGTTGGGTGGCTATTGATGAGTCAAGTAATTTTATATCAGTTGATCTACAGCCAAAAATTAATGAAATTAATCGTCAATTAGAGATTTATAGGGAACTTGCCAAACCTGATTCAGCACAGCCTAATCGTACTCATCAGCTTAAACCTGCTTGAGTGTTGGAATAATATTGATAGTTGTATTTGAAATAAAAAATTGGAGAGATTATTTACTAATTGAATTAGTAAATTAAAAGTTATTCCAAATAATTTCAGACACATAATATCCTAATGAGAATCATGAAACTCTTTTGAGTTCTTCATGAAAATATGAAAACAAAGTCTGCCATCGAGCAGGCTTTTTTTATGCACAAAATTTAAGGAGTCGAGCTATGAGCTTGAGCTGTCCCTTTTGCCATTCAACGAATGTGATATTGGTTGAAGCAAGTACACAACAATCAAATACGACCTTAACCAATTTGGTCACACCGACCACATTGGGTGCATTGGGAACCACGGTCGCAAAGTCTTTCAATCTGCCACCGATTGTCGGTGGAATAGCAGGAACGGTACTCGGCAGTGTGTTGAATTCATTTACCGAACAAAGCACACCACCACAGCAGAATTTATGCTTCTGCCACAACTGCTACCAAAAGTTTCCAGCGCACCTTTTGCATTAAAGATCGTTAGTAACCACACAAATTCAAATTTCATTTTCAAATTAAAAGGAATAAAACTATGGCACATCAACTTGAACAAATGGCGTATGTCGGAGAAACCCCTTGGCACGGACTAGGGAATCAACTGACACAAAACCAACCGATTGAAGTCTGGGCACAGCAGGCAGGTATGGATTGGCGGATTGAATCTTCTAATGTCAGTTATATGGCGCAGAATGACCGTGGGCAAAGCATCATCATGCCTTATGAAGAACAACGAGTTTTATATCGCTCTGATACCCATGCTCCACTGTCAGTCGTCAGTCAACGCTTTCAGGAAGTGCAACCGAGAGAGATTTTAGAATTCTATCGTGACCTCACCGAGCAATCAGGTTTTGAACTTGAAACCGCAGGTGTACTCAAAGGTGGCAAGAAATTCTGGGCACTAGCACGTACAGGGCAAACATCCATGTTGAAGGGCAAAGATGTCAGTAATGGCTATATGCTCTTGGCAACAGCATGTGACGGAACCCTTGCCACCACCGCACAATTTACCTCGATCCGAGTAGTGTGCAACAATACTTTAGCGATTGCCTTAAAAGGACAGAACAGCAGTGCAGGTGTGGTCAAAGTTCCACACAGTACTAAATTTGATGCTGATAAGGTCAAACAGCAACTCGGTATTTCAGTACGTGCATGGGATGAACACATGTATGAAATGAAGCAACTGACACAACGTAAAGTGAGTCAGATGGAAGCATCCGCTTACTTTGATGCCGTGTTCAATAACAGCACAATGAACAACGTGGTGGATCAGGAGGACAACATCATCCAGTTCTACCGTGATGTAGCCTTACAAGCCCAAGCCAATGGCAAGGACAAAGCTGAACCAAATGCCAAATCGATGAGTCGAGCTATGGAAATGTTTAATGGTCAAGGACGAGGTGCGGAGCTAAGTTCAGCCAAAGGAACAGCCTATGGATTACTGTGTTCAATCACAGAATTTATAGACCACGAACGTCGTGCCATGAGTACCGATCACCGGCTTGATTCAGCTTGGTTTGGTGCTGGCGCATCGATCAAACAACGAGGATTGGAACAGGCACTTAACATGCTTGCATAGTGCGGAATATACATTTTTCAATCATGGAAAGTTAGACCTAACTAAGCATTTTTAAATGGAATTTCGAATTTTAAAAATTATTAAAACCATAGCTTCGGCTGTGGTTTTTTTATGCCCATTTTTTGTGATCCCCATCATTTTACATAGCAAAATAATCAGGACTTCAATATGAATACCGCAATTTTAAATCCATCTATGCAACAGGCAAGTACCCCATTTATTGCCCCAAAATTATTCACAGCCAAACGCTTGGTCAATACAAAGAATATGACTCAAGCAGAATGGCTTGAAGTCAGACGCCAAGGTATTGGCAGTAGTGACTGTGCCGCAGCCTGTGGACTTAATCCCTATATGTCGATGCTAGAACTGTGGATGATCAAGACAGGTCGAGTTAAACAATCCATTGAAGATGAAAGCACAGGTCATGCCCCTTTATATTGGGGTAAACAACTTGAACCTTTGGTCGCTGAATACTACAGCATGCATACCAACAACAAAGTTCGTCGTATCAATGCCGTACTACAACATCCTGATGAGGATAAGCATTTTATGCTGGCTAACTTAGATTACTCGGTGGTAGGTAGTGAGGAAGTACAGATTTTAGAATGCAAAACCGCAGGGGAATATGGAGCAAAGTTATGGCGAGATGGTGTGCCTTTATACGTATTGTGTCAGGTGCAACATCAACTCGCTGTAACAGGCAAAAAGGCAGCGCATATTTGTGTGCTGATCTGTGGTCATGAAACTCGTATCTATAAAGTGGCACGCAGTGAATCAGTCATTCAACATATTGTGAATGCAGAGCGATACTTTTGGGAGTGTGTGGAAAATGACACGCCACCTTCAGACGATGCCAGTGAATCGGCAGCTAAAGCCATTCAGCAACTCTATCCTCAACATATTCCACTCAGTGTCGAAGATCTCAGTCAAAATGAACAAGCCAATCAGTTGTTTGCTCAACTGATTCAAGAAAAGCATCATATTGAAAAACACCAAAACAGCTTTGATGAAACTAAGCATCAAATTCAGATGTTAATGAAAGATGCTGAACGAGCAACTTTTGCCAATGGTTCAGTGACGTGGAAACGATCTAAAGACTCCATTGCTTTAGATAATAAGGCTGTATTGAAAATGCATCCTGAACTAATCAATGAGTTTCCACAAAACAAGGTGGGGACACGACGTTTTCAAATCTATAGCAATGATGACTGACCCGATCAAAACCATGCATCTATATCGCTAACTATATATGCATGAAATATCCATTCTTCCCAAAAGCGCAAAAAAACCACCCCCGATCTACCGACTCCCGAAGGAGCGGTAGACCAACAATGGCGGTTTTTGCGAAGTCGTAGCTTTTCATATTTCTGTTTACTTACATAGCAAGGGGTAATCAGTAAAATTTTACTTATAGGACAAACAACATGATCAAAGGTTTAGCGATTACACCGCCAATACTCGGCAGAATTAGTATCGGTAAAGTGGTCGAAAAGAATGGTAAACGTCTGCCTGAAAAAGATGATCAATTTACGATTACTAGCCAAATTCAGAATAAGGATGGCTGGGTGAAACACCCACTGGATGAGCAGCTAAGAGCCAAGGCACAAAACCAGAAACTCAGAACCATTCCTGTCCGGATGATTTTTAATGATCCTGAACTCAACTTGCGAGCTGAGTACACTCTATTCGACCGACAAACTGGTCGGCCCATCTGTACTGGTAATGGTGAAACCTGTCAGCGACTTGGACAAAACGGGGTTGAACAGCATCCATGTCCATCACCTGATTTATGCCCCTTGGCCCAAGGTGGACACTGCAAGCCTTATGGGCGGCTTTACGTCAATCTAGATGAGTCGGATGAGTTGGGTACATTCATTTTTAGGACTACAGGTTTCAATAGCATTCGTACCTTAGCTGCACGGCTTCGTTATTACCATGCGGCTTCAGGTGATTTACTTTCATGTTTGCCATTGCAACTGACCTTACGAGGAAAAAGCACAACGCAAAGTTACCGTACCCCAATTTATTACGTGGACTTAACCTTACGTGATGGAATCAATCTACAAGAAGCCATTACTTCAGCCAAACAGATCGATGGACAAAGCAAGACAGCAGGGTTTTATCAGGAGGCTTTAGATCATGTGGCAAGGCTAGGTTATGGTAATGCCAGATTTGAGGTAGGAGGTGAGGAGGGACTGGATATTGTTGAGGAGTTTTATATCAATGAACCAAAACCAGAGCAGGGTCAGCAGCTTAGTGATTTAACTCATGTTCAAGACATTCAGAAAGGGTTGCAGCATTCTGTGCAGGCTCTCAATTGAAATGGACCTAGTTAGAAAAGAGTACTTGTACTCTTTTTTTTGCAGATTTTGGACTGTAGATAAGAAAATACTCACTCCTAGAATTTTTGAGAGATGGATTTACTTTAATAACGCTTTTTAGTATTTTGGTAGCAAATCAGAAGTATGTTCATGACTATGCGTTCAAGTAGGTTTTCTAAGCTTATACTCGCATTTGTCCTGTTTTTGTTTACCATAACAATTACGGGAGTTCATGCGTGGGCGCCTGTTCTACTTGAAAATATTGAACATCAGCATGAGTTGAGTATCATTGTAGAGGATGATGCTTCTAGTCATTGGTCTTTACAGCACTCAGATGATTCTCTAAAAAGTTCTGCTGATCATGATGCAGAAGCACATACGTGGAAGAATTTTGATGAGCCGATCTATCATCATTCAGTAAAGCCAATTTCTTCTGATAGTGATTTCAGCATAGATCCAATCTTTATTCTTAGTTTCGCACTTCCACTAGTTTTATTCTTTTTCCAGCTTTTTGAAAAGCCCGTTTATCGAGTCTTTTTAAAGCGGCGATCCCCTCTAGTATTTAGTAATTCTTATACTTTCTCTAAAGATTTAATCGTCCTACGTAATTGATCTTTCTATACAAAAAATAGTTTTTAATTTTTTTGTATAGGTAAAGTCATGTCTAAAAAATATCAGATATTTCTTACCTGTGGATTTGTAGCAACAGCAGCAAATGTATTCGCAGAAACGAATTATGCAGAACTACAAAAGCAGGTAATCGCAAATGATGCTGTACTCAATAGCTTACAGCAGTCCGAGCAAGCTTATGAAATCAATCAAAAGTTTGCTGGCAGATTAATTAATCCGACTTTCAATATGGAGTTGGATAATCTCGGTAATTCAAAATTGAAAGATTTGGATGGCCCAACAACCTTGCTGGGGCTATCACAAGAGATCCCCCTCAGTAATAAACTTTCCTTGAGAAAACAGATTGCGAGTTTTCAAGGTGATCGTAATCAGTTCGAAATAGCAAAGCGTCAGGCTGAACTCAAAGCAGATTTAAGAATCTGTATGGCGAACTGGTATGTAGCTACTCAGCGTGCTGAAATTTATTCTTCTGAGAGTAAATTGAATGCCAGACAAGCTAACGTTCTTTCCGAACGTCTTAAGTACGGGCGAGTAATTCCTTCCGATGCTCAACTAAGCATAGCACTTTCATCTGAGTCGAAATTGCGCCATCAAAATGAAGTGAAGAAGATTCAGTTCCAGAAAAATCTATGTTCTAAGTTCACTTCCAACCTGCCCAGTAGTGCATTGGAGGTTCCGCTAAGCTTTAATTTCACAGACAAAATAAGTTTGTCTGAGCAAGAAGCAACTTTAAGTTCAAAGCTGAAAAAAGCTCAGTTTGAGTTGGCTCGTAAAGAAGCAATACCAGATATTACTTTGGGAGTAGGGGTTAGAAACTACCAAGAAACCAATGACAAAGTCTTTCAGGTTTCGACATCAATACCCCTCAATATTTTTAGTCGAAATAAAGGCAATATTGCGATCGCTCAAGCAGAGCATACGAAAGCAGAAACACAGTCGGTGCTTGTGAATCGTAATTCTAAAATTGAATTGGAAAACAAGGCTATTGAGGTTTCCAACTTGATTGATGCGATTAAGCAATATGATCAAACGGTTTTGCCCGCAACAAATGAGAGTCTCCGAATTGCTGAAATGGGATACCAAGCAGGGAAAAACTCTTTACTTGAATTCAATAATATTAAGCAAATTTGGTTAGACAAACATCTTGCTCGATTCGATATGTGGTTGGCTTTGCAAACTGAAATTGCAGATGTCGAACGTAACTACATTACTCATTTAGATCAAGAATAAGGGCAAGAATATGAATAAACAAACCAATACATTGATTGCAACTGGTGTCGTTGCCTTACTTATCGTCTTATGTGCAATTGCTTGGTATAAATCGGGCAATAAAACACAAGCGAGCGCACATGGTGAGGTCGCCGAAGAAAAAGTAGCTGTGGCTGGAGATGAGAAAGGGCCTCACGGTGGTCGTTTATATCGAGATGGAGATTTCTCTGCTGAGGTCAAGATATTTGAGGAAGGAGTGGAACCACACCTCCGTGTTTATGGGTATTTGAAAGATAAACTACTTAAACCTGAAGACTTAACAGCAAATATCTACATCAAACGTTTGGATGCCGAGCAAAATATTCAATTTCAACCTGAGAGTGATTACTTAATTGGGAATGAAATTGTTTACGAGCCACATTCCTTTTTAATGATGATAAACGTTGATTATCAAGGGAAAAAGCATACTTGGAAATGGGATACGAAGGAAGGCCGTGTCACCATGTTGGACAGTAGTATTAAGAGCAGTGGATTAGAGCTTTTAAAAGTTGAATCAAAGATGTTTGAAAATGCTTTGGAGTTAAAAGGCGAACTGAAGTTTCCTGATAATTTTGAAAGCTTTATTACGCCTAAAGCCAGTGGGACATTGATCAAAACTTACCGTAATCTAGGTGATAAGGTGAGTCAGGGAGACTTACTTGCTGTAGTTCAAAGCCAAGATGTAATTCGTTTGAATGCCGATCGTAAAGTTGCTTTGGACAGCCTACAGTTTGCTCGTCAAAAAATGGAACAGGAACGAGCGCTATGGCAAAAGCGTGTATCACCTGAAATTGATTATATTTCAGCAAAACGAGACTTTGACGCAGCACAAACTCGTGCAAATGAGTTGAATAACTTAATCAACTCTTATGGTGGTTCTAGTAATGGTACTGTTGAAGTTCGTGCTGCAATGTCTGGAACAATATTAGAAGTCCTTGGTGCTGTTGGATCAAATGTAAGTTCTTCAACACCTATTTTTAAAATCGCAAATACTTCTCAACTTTTAGCAGTTGTTAATGTTCCCGCTGACAGGCTAAATGCTATAAATCCTAACAATAAGGTTAAAGTTAAACCTCAAAGCCCTGTGGATACAGAAGAAGCTTTAGGACGAATTAAATATATCAGTGATGTCATTGATCCAAAGACACGTACAGCACAGGTCTTTATTGAAGTACCAAACCAGTTTAAGTGGCGCTCAGGACAGTTAATCACGGCCCAAATTTTTGAAAATCAAAGTTTGAAGCCGATGGTTGTGCGTGAAGATGCTCTACAGAGCTTCCGTGATTGGGATGTTGTATTCATTCGTGTTGGCAATGATTTTGAAGCTAGGCCTCTGGAGCTTGGTGAAAAGTACAATGGGTATGTGGAAGTTAAATCTGGATTACGCGTAGGACAGGTTTATGCCGCTGGAAATTCATATCTTTTAAAAGCAGAGCTAGGGAAATCTGGCGCTACTCATGACCACTAAGGGGAGTAGCGACTATGTTTGACCAGATTGTTAAGCTCTCGATTAAGAATCGTTGGCTTGTACTTATCGTATTTTTATTTGTTGGTGCATTAGGGGTTTATAACTATTTCAAGTTACCGATTGATGCAGTCCCTGATATTACGAATGTACAAGTCCAGATTAATAGTGAAGCTCAAGGACTCTCTCCAATGGAGATGGAGTCTCAAGTGACCTATCCCATTGAAACTGCTTTGGCAGGTATTCCAAATTTAGACTATACACGCTCCGTATCTCGATATGGTCTATCTCAAGTAACGGCAATTTTCAAAGAAGGGACGGATATTTATTTTGCCCGACAATTAGTCAATGAGAAGCTACAAGGAGTGACACCAAATCTTCCCGTTGGAATTGCAACTTCTATGGGGCCTGTTTCTACAGGACTTGGCGAAATCTTCATGTATACCGTTGAAAATGCCAAGAACAATCCTAATCCACTTTCACCAACGGAATTACGCACCTTACAAGACTGGGTGATTAAACCTCAGCTTCGAAATGTAGAGGGTGTTAATGAAATCAATACCATTGGTGGTTATCTCAAACAATTTGTAGTTCAACCTGATTATGCTTATTTACGTAGCATAGGGCTGGATCAGAAGACAATTTTAGAGGCTATCTCTAAGAACAGCATGAATAAAGGCTCGGGGTATATTGAGAAAAATGGTGAACAGTATTTAATTCGTTCTGATTCTCAAATTAACTCGATTGAGCAAGTCCAGAATATCCCGATTACGACGAGCAATGGTTATATCCTCAGATTGAAAGATGTTGCCAAAATATCTATTGGTCACGAATTACGTACAGGTGCTGCAACTAAAGATGGGCAAGAAATTGTACTGGGTACAGCATTCATGCTTATTGGTGAGAACTCACGAAATGTTGCTCACGCTGTTGATCAAAAGCTACAACAGGTTCAAAAATCATTACCAGAAGGTGTGGAAGCAAAAGCTGTCTATAACCGTACAACTTTGGTTGATGCAACGATACAGACGGTGAAAAAGAATCTTTTAGAAGGTGCGATTCTGGTAATCGTTGTTCTGTTTGTATTTCTTGGTCACTTCCGTGCTGCGCTGATTACCGCTTTGGTCATTCCTTTATCCATGCTGATGACAATCACAGGTATGGTGAACCAGAAAATTAGTGCAAACCTTATGAGTCTTGGGGCACTAGATTTCGGGATTATTGTAGATGGTGCTGTTGTAATTGTTGAGGCCTCCTTAGCAAAGTTGGCAATTAAACAAAAAGAGCTTGGGCGAGTTTTAACAAGGCAAGAACGCTTTACGACTGTGTTTGAGGCGACTAAAGAATCCCGCAAAGCGATTCTCTATGGTCAATTGATCATTATCTTGGTGTATCTACCTGTAATGACTCTGACTGGTGTTGAAGGAAAGATGTTTACACCAATGGCTGCAACAGTGGTTATGGCTTTAGTGGCAGCAATGATTCTTTCAATTACGTTTGTCCCTGCAATGGTGGCATTGGTCACTACTGGTGAAATTAAAGAAGAAGAGTCAAAAATCGTCCATGGCATCAAAAGATTTTATAACCCAATTCTAGATTGGTCTTTAAATCACAGATATTTGCTAATCGCTTTTGTCTCTATTTTCTTTGTTTTTAGTGCAAGTCTTTCGACTCGTTTAGGCTCAGAGTTTATACCTTCCTTGGATGAGGGAGATGTAGCACTACATGCCTTGCGTATCCCTGGTACGTCGTTGACTCAAGCAATTGAAATGCAATACACGTTAGAAAAAGAGATTAAGAAAATTCCAGAAGTTCAGACTATTTTTGCCAAAGTGGGGACTGCTGAAATTGCGACTGATCCTGTTCCACCTAACGTAGCAGATAACTTTGTCATGCTGAAACCTCGTAGTCAGTGGCCTAATCCTGATAAGGAAAAGTCTGCGGTTGTTGCTGAAATTGAACGCGTATCTAAAGGCGTATATGGAAACAATTATGAGTTTACACAGCCGATTCAAATGCGTTTTAACGAACTTATTTCAGGTGTCCGAACAGATGTTGCCGTAAAAATTTATGGTGATGATTTAGAGCAGTTGCTTGAATCAGCAAACGCTGCCGCTAAGATTTTAGAGGGAGTCAAAGGTACTGCTGATCTTAAAGTCGAACAGATGTCTGGTTTACCCATGGTTTCTGTTGAGCTGAAAAAAGACATGATTGCCAACTATGGGCTTGATGCAGAGGATGTACAAAAACAGGTTTCTAGCCTAATCACAGGTGAGACAGTAGGTAAGGTGTTTGAAGGAGATCGAAAGTTCGACATTGTGGTACGTATGGATCAAAACTCGGTAACAGATCTAGAAAAGCTGTATCAGATTCCTGTGAGCTTAGCTGATGGTTCGAGTGTTCTTTTATCAGAATTGATCGAGTTAAAAAACGTTCAAGGACCAAACCAGATTTCTCGCGAAAATGGTAAACGGCGTATCGTCATTACAGCAAATGTTCGTGGAACTGATATTGGTAGTTACATTTCAGAAGCACAATCTAAGCTGAATGCTGATTTTAAATTACCAGATGGTTATTGGCTGACTTGGGGCGGTACGTTTGAGCAAATGGAATCTGCTTCAAATCGTCTTATGGTTGTAGTACCGATTGCTTTAATTCTGATCTTTGCCATGATCTATATGGCTTTAGGTAATGTTAGAAACAGTATCTTGGTATTCACAGGTGTGCCATTTGCACTAACAGGTGGTGTGATTGCTTTAGCACTACGTGATATTCCATTCTCAATTTCTGCGGCTGTGGGTTTCATTGCCTTATCGGGTGTTGCTGTGCTGAATGGTTTGGTTCTTGTTTCAGCCATTCAGCGACTTAGAGTTCAAGGTGAAAGTGTCATTGATGCAGTGAAACATGGTGCAATGGAAAGACTCCGTCCCGTGTTGATTACAGCTTTAGTCGCTTCATTAGGTTTTATTCCGATGGCCTTAAACGTAGGCATTGGCTCTGAAGTTCAGCGCCCAATTGCAACTGTTGTTATTGGTGGGATTATTTCATCAACCTTACTGACTTTGATTATTTTGCCAACCTTATATGTGTGGTTTAACCAAGGTAGGTCAAGAAAATCAAACGAAGCTGCTAAACAGGTTGTTTAGGGGCATCTTTAATGACAAATATATTGCGAGATAAACAAAACAAATTTGTGATGATGTTGCTAGTCTGCATGATCAGTCTCGCTTTATGTTTGCACTTTAAAGAGCATGTAACTGAAAATGAATTTCAGAGACACGTTTCAATTGATGCAATTAACTCTCACCATCATGAGATAAGCCAACAACATTCACATAGTCACCAAGATAATTACTATGAACATTTTGTTGGCTATGACGTACTTAAATCGGCCGCTTTAGCTCATCTCTTAAAAGGGATTTCGATTTTAGATTGGTCAAAAGAATATGTTTATCTGATGGTGAGTCGTATTTTTAAACCGCCCAAAAAGTTAATGGATTTTCAATTCATTTTAAATTTTGGAGTTTGATATACATGCAAATTATTGCTTCACACATTGTGAAATTAAGTGCTTACATAAAGCTATTACTTGCTTTATTCATTACATTGGTAAGCCCTACACTTTTTGCTCATGGAGTAGCGGAAGGTGATAAGGGCTATATTCAAGAAATTTATGGCATTCATGTGATTCCATTCATCTATTTGGGTGCGAAGCATATGGTCACTGGATATGACCATTTACTATTTCTTGTTGGCATTATCTTCTTCTTATACCGAATGAAAGATATCGGCTTGTACGTCAGCCTATTTGCACTTGGGCATTCGATTACGATGCTGGTGGGTGTTTATTACAATATCTCGATAAACGCCTACATCATTGATGCAATCATTGGTTTTTCGATTGTTTATAAGGCTCTAGATAACTTGGGGGCTTATCAGCGTTGGTTTGGTTTTCAACCAAACACGAAAATCGCGACTTTAATTTTTGGTCTGATTCATGGTTTTGGACTCGCAGTAAAAATTCAGGAATATGAAGTTCCGAGTGATGGACTGTTGGCAAATTTAATCTCATTCAATATTGGGGTTGAATTAGGCCAGTTTATGGCTCTGTGCATCATCTTGTTATTAATGACGTTTTGGAGAAAGACACCTTATTTCTTTAAAACAGCTTATCAAAGCAATGTCTTCCTCATGTTCCTCGGTTTTTTACTTGTTGGCTATCAACTTACTGGCTTCATTACTCAATAAGGATCTAAATTATGTATAACGCTGAAATTCCAAAAGATATCGAATTACCTTCATCAAAAAAGTTAATTAAATCAACAGCAATTGCTGCCGTAAGTGCCGTTATTGTGCTAGTTACCTGTGTCATGCCTGCGGAGTATGCAATTGATCCGACAGGTATGGGTAAAGTGCTTGGTTTAACGAAAATGGGAGAAATCAAACAATCACTAACTGAAGAGTCAGAAAATGGTATCAATGCTGCACAGGCAGTGAATAGTGTTGAACAAATATCAGTAGAAACTTCGACTCAAACGGCAACTGATAATGCTCAAATGATTATGCCTGCTATTAATAAAGAGAGCATTAGTATTGAGCTTAAACCGGGCCAAGCAACCGAAGTGAAACTGACGATGCCACAAAGTGCAAGTGTCAACTTTGACTGGAAAGCTGTTGGAGGTGGTCTTAATTATGATACCCATGGTGATCCAGTGAACGCTCCTAAAGGGTTCTATCATGGCTATGGAAAAGGAAAGAATGAAACAACTCAGCAGGGTGTCTTAAAGGCAGCTTTTGATGGCAAGCATGGTTGGTTCTGGCGTAACCGTACGGAAAATCCAGTGACTGTAACTCTACTTGTAGAAGGGCAGTTTAGTGAAATGAAGAAAGTCTTTTAAGTTTTGATCAATCTCCTTGGAATAATATTCCAAGGAGATTCAATTGCTAAAGAAGTCAGGTTCTAAAAGGAATCCATAAGATGCTAGAAGTACTAAAAAACACAACATATCGGCATTTGTTTTTGGCCCAAGTAATAGCGCTAATCGGAACGGGGTTAATCACAATCGCCCTAGCTTTACAGGCGTACGATATTGCAAAGGGGGAAGCAGCCCAAGTTCTTGGTATTGCATTGGCAATTAAGATGATTGCTTATATCGGTGTAGCGCCTATAGCATCTGCATTTGCTGAGCGATTACCAAGAAAAAAAGTATTGGTTGGGCTAGATGTTATTCGAGCATTAACAGCATTGTGTCTACCGTTTGTGACACAAATTTGGCAAATTTATATTCTCATTTTTATTTTGCAATCTGCTTCTGCTGCATTTACACCAACATTTCAGGCAATGATTCCAGATGTTTTACCTGAAGAAAAAGACTATACCAATGCGCTATCATTATCACGATTGGCCTATGATTTAGAAAATATTATTAGTCCGATGCTCGCGGCATTTTTATTAACTTTGATGAGTTATCACAACTTATTTTTGGGAACGGTATTAGGTTTTATCGGTTCTGCTTTGTTTGTGGTAAGTGCGAAATTACCAGTTGCCAAAGTACCTGCGTTTAGAGGTGTTTATAGCCGTATTAAGCAGGGAGCTAAAATTTATTTTAATACGCCTAGACTTAAAGCATTGCTTGCTCTCAATTTAGCAATTGCGTCAGCAAGCGCTGTAGTGATTGTAAATACCGTGGTATTGGTTCAATCGACATTTAAGCTAACTGAAAATGCGACTACTTGGGCTTTTGGTTTATTTGGATTTGGTTCAATGCTTTCGGCTTTCATTTTGCCTAAGATATTGGATAAGTTCCCAGATCGATCAGTGATGTTGACGGGAACAACAATTCTTGTAATTGGGCTGTTAAGTGGTTATTTCATTACATCTTATAATGGTTTGCTTGTACTTTGGTTTGTGCTTGGTATTGGATATTCTGTTTCACAAACACCTACAGGCCGTTTGATTCGAAAATCTGCATCGAGTGAGAGTAGGACCTCTCTATTCGCAGCGCAATTTGCGTTTTCACATGCTTGCTGGTTAGTGACTTATCCCTTGGTTGGATGGCTCACTACTAACATAGGAACATTACAAACTTTTATACCGATGGCAGTGATTGCAACGATTTCTTTATTACTTGCAATGCGTTTGTGGCCATCACAGGATGAGGCTCTTTTACCCCACAGTCATGATGATTTACCTCCAGATCATGAGCATTTGCAGCAGCATCGAATCAATGGAGTACACGTCCATGAATATATTATTGATGACTATCATGAAAAGTGGCCTAAATAACTCTTTTTCGACTAATGACTTAGAAAGATTCCGTTTGTTTGTTGTACAATTATAAGCTTATTTTATTGTTCAATAAAAAAAGGGGAACAACATGAAAAAACTAATCTTGGTATGTTTAATGGGGCTTGCGGTAACAAATGCTTTTGCTCATTCAGGTGGTACTGATTCTTCAGGCTGCCACACGAATAGCAAGACAGGGGATCGTCACTGCCATTAATAATAAAAATGAGTAGAACATTTTGTTCTACTCATTTTGAATAACGATCTAATAATAATAAGTACTGTTTCATTTCTTCTTCATCAAAATTTTGATCCCCTTTCAATACATGTTCTCTTAAATGTTGTTCAAGAAGTTGCTGCATTAACCCATTAACAGCACCTTTAATTGCTGCAACTTGTTGTAATACTTCAAGACAAGAGCTTTCAGGTGTTAATAATGACTTTTCAACAGAAGTAACCTGTCCTTGAATCCGCTTGATGCGATTAAGTATTTTTTTATCTTGATGCAAATGAGACATGATTTTTCCTAAAAAAAATATATACTGGGGGGAGTATCTTGGAAAGATAAAATTTATGCAACTTCATAGTAACTTAGATCGTCGTCATTCTCATCAATTCGATGAAGGAAATCCTTTAGCACAAAAGAAAATACTGATTGCGACAATTCTTACAGCAATCATGATGGTACTAGAGATATTGGGGGGATGGATTTTTAATTCGATGGCCTTACTCGCAGATGGCTGGCATATGAGTTCACATATGGTTGCTCTCGGCTTAGCTTATTTCGCATATCGAATGGCCCGACATTATGCTCATGATCAGCGATTTAGTTTTGGTACTTGGAAAATTGAGATTCTAGCAGGGTACAGTAGTGCTATTTTACTTATGGTTGTAGCACTTTTAATGGGTATTCAATCTATCGATCGATTAATGAATCCCGTGAATATTCATTACAATGAGGCAATACCAATTGCAATTGTTGGTTTATTGGTAAACTTGGTTTGTGCATGGTTATTACATGACGGAGGCCACCACCATCACCACGAGCATGATCATCACCATGAACACGACCACCACCACGATCATCATGACTTAAATCAAAAGGCGGCGTTTCTGCATGTAGTAGCTGATGCGGTTACTTCTGTATTGGCAATTGTTGCATTGTTTGCGGGGAAATATTTTGGTTGGAGTTTCTTAGATGCACTATTAGGTGTAGTTGGAGCTATTCTTGTCGCTAAATGGTCATGGGGATTATTAAATGAGACAGGAAAGACACTACTCGATGCAGAAATGTCTCACCCTGTGGTTGATGAAATCAAAGAGGTTATAGAGGAATTTCCTCAAGTTAATATTACTGATTTACATGTTTGGAAAGTTGGTAGAGGCAAGTTTTCTTGCATCTTGGCTTTAGAGAGTACAGGTGTAGATTTAACACCAGATGTAGTGAAACAGGCACTCTCTATCCATGAAGAAATTGTGCATGCAAGTGTTGAAATACATTTTATTTGAATTATTGAATGGTTAGAGGTGGATCAGGAAATTTGAACAACACTTATAAGTGATATTTTGCTCCCCAAATGATGTTATAAACATCAATATATGGAGTATTTTATGGCACGTAGACCAAGAAGAAATCATTCAAATGATTTTAAAGCTAAGGTAGCACTTGCTGCGATTAAAGCAGAAAAAACACTTGCTGAATTGAGTGCTGAATTTGATGTTCATCAAAACCAAATTATCGACTGGAAAAATCAACTGATTTCAGCTTCCTCGCAAGCTTTCGATCAATCAAAAGCTCCAACAGAACCACCCATCGATCTAAAAAAACTACATGCAAAAATCGGTGAGCAGGCATTAGAAATTGATTTTTTAGAAGGTGTGTTGAAGAAACTGGGCCGCTTCAACCACAAAAGTTAATCGATGACTCACTTCAGATTTCAGTATCTAAGCAAGCTCAGCTGCTGAAAGTCTCCCGTGGTTGTTATTACTATCGCCCAAAACCTGTGAGTGCATCAGATCTGAAGCTGATGCGGTGTATGGATGAGTTACATATGCAATACCCTTTTGCAGGTAGCCGTATGATGCGTGATTTGTTGAATCGTCAAGGACATCATATAGGACGACGTCATACACGTACTTTAATGAAGAAAATGGGCATTAATGCGTTATATTGCAAACCAAATTTAAGCCAGGCTAATCAAGCTCACCGCAAATATCCATATCTGCTCAAAGGATTGGCTATTCAGCGCAGTAATCAAGTGTGGTCTACGGATATAACGTATATCCCTATGGCAAAAGGCTTTGTTTATTTATGTGCTGTGATTGATTGGCATAGCCGCAAGGTACTTGCGCATAGAGTATCGATTAGTATGGAGGTTACATTTTGCATAGAAACATTAAATGAAGCTATTGAAAAATATGGTCGACCTGAAATATTTAATACAGACCAAGGCAGTCAGTTTACCAGTGATGCATTTATTGATGTATTGAAATCAAATGACATCCAAATCAGCATGGATGGTAAAGGTCGATGGGTTGATAATGTGATGGTTGAACGATTATGGCGGAGCGTTAAATATGAAGAGGTGTATCTCAAAGCCTACAGCAATGTTTTGGATGCGAAGAAGCAATTAAACGCATATTTTGAATTTTATAATTTGAAACGACCTCATTCGAGTCTGGACAAAATGACTCCAGATGAGTTTTACTATGACCAGCTACCACAACAAAATAAGGTAGCTTAACTAGAGCAGAGTATCACTTATAAATAAGCTTTTAGTTGTTCAAACATGTGGGACCACCTCT
>NZ_JAKTIJ010000004.1:0-96480 GCF_027855275.1 Acinetobacter sp. AOR12_HL
TTATGCAGTTACTTTAGCAACAACACCAGCACCTACAGTACGACCACCTTCACGGATCGCAAAACGTAGACCTGGGTCCATTGCGATTGGGTGGATTAATTCTACTGACATTTCAACGTTGTCACCTGGCATTACCATTTCAACGCCTTCTTTCAACTGGATCGCACCAGTTACGTCAGTTGTACGGAAGTAGAACTGTGGACGGTAACCATTTAAGAATGGAGTGTGACGACCACCTTCTTCTTTAGAAAGTACGTATACTTCTGCGTCGAATTTAGTGTGCGGCTTGATTGTACCTGGTTTAGCAAGTACTTGACCACGTTGTACTTCTTCACGCTTAGTACCACGAAGTAAGATACCACAGTTCTCACCTGCACGGCCTTCGTCAAGAAGTTTACGGAACATTTCTACGCCAGTTACAGTTGTTTTAACCGTATCTTTAATACCAACGATCTCTACTTCTTCACCAACTTTGATGATACCAGCTTCAACACGGCCTGTTACTACTGTACCACGACCAGAAATTGAGAATACGTCTTCGATTGGCATCAAGAATGCTTTGTCGATTGCACGCTCTGGCTCTGGGATGTAAGAGTCAAGTGCTGCTACAAGAGCAAGAACTGATTCTTCACCGTAAGGACCAGCTTCACCGTTAAGCGCTGCAAGAGCTGAACCACGGATTACTGGAGTATCATCACCTGGGAAGTCATAAGTAGAAAGAAGTTCACGTACTTCCATTTCTACTAATTCAAGTAATTCTTCGTCATCAACAAGGTCGCATTTGTTTAAGAATACGATGATGTAAGGTACACCTACCTGACGAGAAAGAAGGATGTGCTCACGAGTTTGTGGCATTGGACCGTCAGTTGCAGCACATACAAGGATCGCGCCGTCCATCTGAGCAGCACCAGTGATCATGTTTTTAACGTAGTCGGCGTGGCCTGGGCAGTCAACGTGTGCGTAGTGACGAGTTGGAGAATCGTATTCTACGTGTGATGTATTAATTGTAATACCACGTGCTTTTTCTTCAGGTGCTGAGTCGATTTGTGAGTAATCTTTCGCTTCACCGCCGTAAGTTTTTGCACAAATTGTTGCAATCGCAGCAGTTAAAGTTGTTTTACCATGGTCAACGTGACCGATTGTACCCACGTTTACGTGTGGTTTATTACGTTCAAACTTGGCTTTAGCCATGATGATCTTCCTCGTTTACGTCGAACCACCTACAAATGGCGCTGAGCTAACTCAGTTTATCGACATATCGCCTAAAAAAACTAGACACCTAATACTTGAAAAGCAGACTATATAGCCTGCTTTTTGAAAACTTTGTGGAAATCCACATTAAACTTTAATATCTGGAGCTCTTATCGAGATTTGAACTCGAGACCTCTCCCTTACCAAGGGAGTGCTCTACCACTGAGCTATAAGAGCGACTATCCTTCGATGGAGCGGGAGACGAGGATCGAACTCGCGACATGCAGCTTGGAAGGCTGCCGCTCTACCAACTGAGCTACTCCCGCAACGTTGGTAATAACCACTTCACTCGAAGTTTAGAGATGGTGGTGAGAGAAGGATTCGAACCTTCGAAGCTTTCGCAACAGAGTTACAGTCTGCCCCCTTTGGCCGCTCGGGAATCTCACCAATATCGCACTTATCTACAGTGCCGTTCTTTACTCAATCAACTTAACACTTTAAAATGGTGCCGGCACACGGATTCGAACTGTGGACCTACTGATTACAAGTCAGTTGCTCTACCAACTGAGCTATGCCGGCGTTTCTTAGTGTTTCGTACGTTTCGTATCGGAACGGTGTGCAGTTTAGCAAAACTTCCAAACGATGCAAGCGGTTTTTTAAAAAAAACCGCTAAAAACTCATAAAATCAATCCGTTTGATGATAATTCAACCGCTTTGATCACTGCGCGAGCTTTTATTTGGGTTTCATTCCACTCAGATTCTGGATTTGAGTCAGCAACTAGCCCTGCACCAGCCTGTACATACACCTTTTTATCACAGATAACACAAGTACGGATTGCAATTGACATATCCATTTCACCATGCCATCCCAAATAACCAACAGCCCCGCCAAAAACTCCCCTTTTCACAGGCTCTACTTCATCAATAATTTCCATTGCACGAATTTTTGGGGCACCTGATAACGTTCCTGCCGGAAAGGTGGCTTTAAATACATCAAGTGCATCAATATCATCACGCACTTCACCTTGTACATTTGAAACAATATGCATGACATGTGAATAACGCTCAATCACCATTTGATCCGTGACTTGGACTTTACCTATCTTCGATACGCGCCCTACATCATTTCGCCCAAGATCAATCAGCATTAAATGTTCAGCAATCTCCTTTTCATCAGACAGCAAATCTTTTTCTAATGCTATATCTTCTTCTTTAGTTTTACCGCGCGGTCTAGTTCCTGCCAAAGGTCGAACTGTAGCAATACCATTTTCTAAACGAGATAGAATTTCCGGTGATGAGCCAACAATATGAAATGGTTTTTTATCAGTAATCGTTTGCCCTTGAACCAAGAATAGATAAGGTGATGGATTTAAATGACGTAATGCACGGTAAACCTGTAAAGCTTCTCCATCAAAATCAGAAACCATACGCTGCCCAGGTACAACCTGCATCACATCGCCTGCACGGATATACTCTTTAACTTTCTCTACCGTCTCTAAGAATTTTGCTTTACCAGTAATTGATTCAAAATGCGGAGGCGTATGTGGTCGCGCTTGCAAACTAACTGGAGTCGCCAACAACTGTTCTAATTGATCTAATTTTTGTTGAGCGTCTTCATAAGCATTACTCTGCTCTGTATCCGCATGCACAATTAAAAATAGCGTATCTTTAAGATTGTCAAAAACAATGACTGTCTTTGAGAGCATCAACCATAAATCTGGCAGCGTAATCGGATCAGCCGCAGGTACATTCTTTAAACGTGGCTCGATGTAGCGGACAGCATCGTAGCCCAAATAACCCACCAAGCCGCCCGTAAAGCTTGGTAAGTCTGGTAAGAGTTTAGCCGCAGGAACTTTAAATTGTTTTTGGAATTCACGGATATATTGGAATGGGTCTAGACAATTTTGCTGTGTTACTGATCCGTCAGCATGTTGTATAGATAAAACACCAGCGTTACAAGAAAAAACTGTTGATTCGCCTAAACCAATCATAGAGTAGCGCGCCCAGTTTTCCCCCCCTTCAACAGACTCAAATAAGTAAGCCTGTGTTTGATCCTTAAAACGAGCAAAAACAGATAATGGGGTTTCTGTATCCGCTAAACGTTGACGATAAACAGGAATAGTATTGTAACCAGCAGCCTTAAGTTGCTCGAATTGCGCTAATGTTGTCATGAATCTTCTCTAATATGGTTTCGATTTAAAAGTGTGTTTTTCTAGATTCGGTTTAGACACGCCATCGAAAAACCATACGCTTATTCATTCTTATCTCCATTTTCTTCATTAGACAATTAACTCAGCAAGACTATCAACAACTTGCTGAGGTTGGCAATCATAGATATTCTCTCCATGATTATAGCCATAGCTAACCACAATACAATCAATTCCAGCACGGCGTGCAGCTTCAATATCATTACTTGAGTCGCCAATCATTAATGATTGTGAAGCAGATATTTTTAGGCTTTCCATGCAATGCAATAATGGTAGTGGGTGCGGCTTTCTTTCAGGTAAGCTATCTCCTCCAAGTACAACTTGAAAATAAGAAGAAAGCTCTAGCGCATCCAGTAACCCTTGAGCAAGTTTGACAGGCTTATTAGTCACACATGCCATTTTGATATTCAAAGTTTGGCAATGTTTTAAAAACTCAGGTACGCCTGGGTAAATTTGAGTATTCACACACAGCTCCGCACCATATACCTCTACAAATTTCTGTAATAAAACTTTATGTTGTTCAACATCTAATTTTCCAAATATATGAAGCAGAACACTTTCGCAAAGTTTTGAAGCCCCTTTACCTACCCATTCCCGTATTTGTGCTTCTGTTACCAATGGCCAACTGAGTGATTGCAGACTTAAGTTCATAGACCGATATAAATCGGCAGCGGAGTCAACCAACGTTCCATCTAGATCAAATAAAATTAAATCGCGCTTACTTAGTTGTGCAACAGACATTTTCTTCTACTCAAAATTAAAAAGGCATGCGTTTAGCATGCCTTGATTGTAAAAGCACCAACGAATTATTTAAAGAATAACCACGCCAATACAGCTAAAATCACTAAAATAATAATGGTCACTAGACCAATAGATGCATTCTTTTGCTGCTCTTTCTCTTCAGTAACCCGAGAAACTGGCTCCTCAATAGCAACAGGAGTTTGTTCTGGCTGAGCATGAATATCCACCCCTTCAGGAATCGGTGCTGGTTTTGGTACAGAAACTCGCTGAGGCATTCCATCACGACTCACTTCAGTTTCTGCTGCACGCTCCGCAATACTTGGCATACCTTGATCGCTTAAATCTTGTATCGGTGCTGTTTGTACTGGCTCCACCTCAATTTCAGGTAAATCAGTATTTTCTTGTGTAGGGGCGAAAACTGAAAATTTTAAACTTGCGAATTGAACAATATCACCATCATGCAACTGTTTTTCTTGCTCAATACGAATATCGTTCACAAACGTACCATTCGATGAATTAAGGTCTTGCACCCATAGCGCTTGATCTTTTAACAGCAATGCTGCATGGCGTCGTGAAATTTCAGCAGCCTGTAGTAATAAATCGGCATCTTGATGACGTCCCACCAACATATCACGATCAACATTAATTTCTTGGCCAGTAAATTCACCAGTAATTGCTTGTAATTTCCAAGTCATGCCTATGTCCTATTCATTTTTTATTAATCATAACATGCTACTACGGCGCTGTGCTTGGACGCAGTGTCGTTGTTGTTACTGTATTTTTAGTACGATTAATTTCAGGATCAGGCAACTGTAGTGTTTGCTTTTGGACGGTAGGTTCTACAGCTACCGGCGTAGTTATGGTCGAACTTTTACCACCTGATGGAACCTGTTGGTAATTTTTTGGCTTAGAGGCAATACTCGGCGGGGTCATTTTTTGGTTATAAATATCATCAACTTGCTCAGGTAATTTTGCAAAGTTGCCATTTTTATCCATAGCCAATTGCAAGCTATAAAGTTGATTATAGCGCTGCTGAGATAAACGGCGTACATCATTTGCATCGCCCACAATTGTTGGGTGAATAAAAACGAGAAGGTTACGTTTTACATTGCTTCTGTTATCTGATCGGAACAATCGCCCAACATAAGGAATACTACTTAAACCAGGTATACCTTGTCTTGAAAGCGAAGTGTCATCCGACACCAATCCACCTAGCACCACAGTCTGCCCATGCTCGGCTAAAACAGCTGTTTTAATAGCGCGCTTACTTGTCACCAAGTCAGCTGCTTGCCCACGGCTATCTTGAACAGCAGAAACTTCTTGCTCTACTTCTAAACGAACTGTACCACCTTCACCGATATGTGGAACAACTTTCAAGGTCACACCGACATCTTTACGCTCAACAGTTGTATAGGGATTGATACCTGTACTATTGGTAGTGACCGACCCTGTGACAAATGGAACGTTCTGACCTACAACAATATAAGCTTCTTCATTATCCATCGTCACAATGGACGGTGTCGAAAGTAAGTTTGATTTTGTATTGGTTTTGAGAGCCTGAATTAATGCACCATATGCCTTACGAGAGTTATCAAAATTACCCAATCCTAAAGTTGCACCATTACCTTTATTAGCTCCATTAGCGATAGCAGATGCAGCTCCAGCCGAACCACCCGATAAATAACCAGCAGCAATAGAAGATAAACTCGCCCCTACATTACTAAAGCTAAGTAAACCAATCCCACTAGATAAATCACCGAGTGCCCATTGAATTCCAAGTTGATCTGCATCATCTCCAGAGACTTCAATAATTGCGGCCTCAATAAGCACTTGTTGACGACGAACGTCTAGTTGTTGAATCGCTGATTCAATTTCACGCATTAATTGGGGATCAGCTTTAACTACTAATGAGTTCTGAGCATTATCTGCAATAATACTCACACCGTTTTGATTAAAGCTGGTGATATTATTCTGATTACTACTGTTCGAATTACCGTTTAGGTTAATTGCAGGAGTTGAAATTGAGGCACCATTTGAACCCGATGTATTTGAACCAGAATTCTGGTTATTACCAATTAAACTATTAATCGGATTCGATGAGTTAGATGAATTATTACTATTATTCGATGAAGATACTGCCTGTCCTGTGACTAAGCCTTGCAAAATTTCAGACAAGTTTTTAGCACTGGCATACTTCAAACGGAAAACTTTTAAGCCACCTAAACGATCTGCCGAAGGTACATCCAGCATCTCAATCATATGACGAATACGTTTACGTGTTTGCGGATCACCTTTTATTAAAATACGGTTTGTCCGATTATCAGCAATAATACGAATACGGGCACCACTAAAATCTTTAGATGCGCCTGTTGCGCTCATCGCTTCAAGCTGGGTAATAATTTCTTCTGCCTGGCTCGACTGAAGCGTGATCGCTTCAATATCATTTTGCCCAGTTCCATCCAAGTTACGAATAATATTTTCAAGTTGATAAATATTCGCAGCTCTATCAGAAACAATAAGTGCATTGGTTCCTGCAATTGCCGCCATATGTGCAAATTGTGGCATTAAGGGACGGAGTGCTGGAATTAAGTCATTTGGATTAGTATTTTCCAGCCAAATCACACGTGTAACGATTTGATCACCACGAAGCCTATTTCTAGAATCATAAGGAATTCCCGAGTTTTTAACATTGCTATCCGGTACAAGCTTAATGGTATTACCAGAAGGAATTGCAACCACCCCGTTTACATTTAAGACCCCAAGAAATAGGTCATAAACTTCATCTTTATTTAATGGCTTATTAGAAATAACCGTGACATTACCACGTACTCTCGGATCTACAGCGAAATTTTTTCCTGTAATGTCTGCAACTTCATTAATAAAGGCAGTTAAGTCAGCATCACGTAAATTGATCTTCCATGTTTGGGCATAGGCACTGCTACTTACTGTCGCAATCAATGGGGCTGCTGCAAGTAATGCCCAAAGTGGACGTTGATGATTCAATAAAGCCATAACTCGCGATATTTCCTAACTCTTATGGTGACGTGTTATCACTAAAAATTTTGTTGTATGGTCATCACTTGATCACCACGTTTTATTTCTATTTTTACTTGCCCTGCTCGACGAGCCTGCTCAAGTAATTGCACATCCGTTTGCCCTTGCCCAACCGTTTGACCATTCAAAGAGACAATTCGATCGCCAGGTCTTAAACCTAACTTATTTCTAAGTGCAGTCGGTGTACGTTCTGTAACTTCATAGCCTTCACCTGAGTTACCACTTACCCCCATATCTCGGAGATACTGCTCTCGGTTACCTTGCATCTGCTGGATCGCTTGTCCCAATGCCTGTTGGGCCGTATTCATAGGCTCTGTAGGTTGAGACGGTGTAGCACTTTGTTGTGAAGCATCCGGAGTCATCGGTTGATATAAACCATTTGGCAAACCTTTGAACTGAAGTTCACGGGTACTGCCATTTCCTTGACTCAACACAACATGATCCCAATACACCTCTGCCAATTGGTAAGAAGTTGAACCAATGGTTTCACCAACTCGATAACGCTCAGCAGTATTATCAATTTTAATAACAGCAGAGGAAAACCGGTTTAGATAGCCGACCATTACACCCTGCAATTCTAAATTCACGCTTTCTTGAGCCGCATTGGCAGAAGGTTCGTTAAAAAGTGAAAAAGTACTAATATTTGGTATTTGTGGTTGTTGAGAACCGAGTTCTACCCGATCAAATTGCATCAGTTGAGGAGGCGCAATCACCAACCAAAAAAATGAAGCGAGTTTCCAGCATAACCATAAAATTAAAATGGCAAGGACCACTACACTCAGTCGATCTAATTTTTGCCATTGCAATTGCTGTAATTTATCAATCCATACTTTCATTAGTTACCACCTTGTAATAATGGTTGGCGAGAACTAATGACAAAAGTATCCAAACCGGCTTTACCGTCATATGATGGAACATTGAGTAATAAACGCTGTGTGAGCTGAACATCCAGCATCATATTGGCATCTAGTAAAAGATTGGCCATTTTTTGATTACGCTGATCACGGATGTCCACTTGTAGCTGTCCGTTCTGGTCAGTTAATTGCCCACTTAAAGAAGGCATATTCATACGATCTTGACGATCACCAATATTATAAATGAGCGCCCCACCACCCCAATGCAATTGCCCATCAACTGCCGCAAAGCCTTGCTCTTTTTTATAATTAAATTGGATATCTTTAAGTTGAATACTGTTTACAGGCCATTGCCAATTTACAATTTGCTTCAGTGTTTCTGGAGCAATCTGGCCATTCATATCCCTTACAATAACTTTTTTTCCAAAACCATACGCCATAATCCCCGTTAATTGCGTATTACCACTATGAATATCAACATCTGCAGCAAAGCGTAATAAAAGTAAGTCTAGCGGTCTCGTTTTCCAGTGGATAGTGCCTCGTAACGCCCCACGGTGCCAGTCTGCCTGCCCCTGCCAGATGTTGCCACTTACATTATGGACAGTTTGATTATTCTTTGAAAATTTAGAGATAAGCCAAGTCGCCGGAATCTGTAAAATAATAAAAATTAAAAATGCAATGAGGGCAAAAAACCACCACTTCCATTGCTTAGACTTTTTCTTCATTCAGCCTTACCAACATGCAAATTATCATCCTTATATGAGAGTTCCTCTCTAGTCTGACATTATGCATACTTTTTCAACATCGCCAATTCACTTCATATAAAAAAACCAAGCAATCGGGCTTGGCGTCTCGCTAAAGACTATAAGTTGAACGTATGACAAAATCATGAAATTTACGATTGATCTTACTAAATGAAAGTTTAGTCTCAACAATGCTCTTAATTAGGAATTCAAACACCTTATTGAATATTCATATTTAAAATAAAATTTTTTTAATTCTTTTAAAAATAAAAAAGCCAAGCAGAATCGCTTGGCTTTTTAAGAGGCAATACAATTAGATTAAGAAATCTTCAAGTTTTGCACCTTTTTCAATTTCAGCAACTAACCAACGTGGTTGTTTACCGCGACCAGTCCAAGTCTCTTCAGCATTGTTTTTGTTACGGTAACGTGGTTCTACAGATTTACGTGTTGTTTTCTTACGTTTTTGAGCGCCAAATTCTAGAAGCTGTTCAACACTAAAACCTACATTTTCAGCAATCTCGATAATTTGATTATATGCATCTTCGATTGCTTGATCTTTTTTGCTTGCAATTAAAGCTTCTGCTTCTTCTTGTAAGCGTTTTAACTCTTCAACAGATAATTCACTAATATCCGGTTTCATTAATAAATACTCCAGTCTTACTGACAATTCAAATAATACAGACAAAATTTAAAAACATTAAATCATAACCAATCATATTTATATTCTATTCAATAAGCAATAGTTTGAAAGTCAAGTTCATCAGAATAACGCTATAAATTTACTTTTTAATTACATTAGCAATTATAATTGTAATATATTTTCTTAATATTTATTTAAGCTAAATGTATTAAATCATGCCCAACTGATTTTTCTAATTCAATAATTTTACTTTTTACTTCACTTGGTATTTCACATTTTAATCCTGTCATTTTATTCACACAAACCATAACTGCTTCACCTGTAGCAACGATTTGCTGCTGCGATTCACTCCATAATATATAAGCCATACGGAACGCGCTCTTACGTAGCTCTTCTACACGAACCCCTACTTTCAATACATCTGGATAAAACACAGGTTTTAAATATTTGCACTGACTTGAAGCAACAACAGTATATATATTTGGAGTTAATATATTTACATTTTCCATATATAAAATACGTGAGCTTTCAATATATCTATAATATTGCACATTATTGACATGGCCAAAAGCATCCATATCTCCCCATGCTACTTTCTGGTCGTATATTACAGGGTAGACAGACAGTTCTTTCATTTTTACCTCAGATTTTAAATTTTAAAAAATTCGCATCATTTTCAAAGATTAGGTTTAACTGTTTGATTAACTCATCATCTTCTTTTAAGGTTGATTTAATACGTAAATAGCTCATTAAAATATTATCTGGATATAAACTTAATAATATTTCTGCTTCAGCTTGACGACCTGTTGCCATGTAAACATGCCATTTTGCAAATGTTAAAACTGGCAAATTCATATATTGAGATTCAAATTGATTAATCTTTTCTTCGACATCGGCATAGTCAGGAACCTGCTTAAGCAATTGTTGCTGAAACCATAAGTAAAATACGTCCGGATCGAATTGCTCTTTGAGTAAATGCAAGGTTAATGCTTCATGCTGAATACTCATTTCTGGCATACGGGCCAAAAGTTTTAACCATAACAATTTACTGCTATAAGGTCTGGTTTGAATTTCTGACTCTAAATCTAGATAGCGCTGTTGCAATGCTTGTAAATCATCTATTGAAGCTTGATCAAACTGTTGAAGTAATTGTTGTAACCATAAATCACGATGTTCAGCGTCCAACAAACCATATTTCATAGAACGCAAGTATACCCATGGTTGTTGTAAAGCAAGCTGGCCCCAAAGCGCCGTTAAACGTTGTTGATATGCTGTCTCAATTTCTTCAAGCCATGGCGATAACTGATGCTGATATAAAAACTCAAGATGGGTTAAGGCACGTTCAGCTTCGTTTTGTGCCAAGAATATTTCAATACGCTGTAATTCTGCTAACTCAAAAGCCATTGGTGGGGATTGATCCAAGGCCTCTAAAGCTTTTTGGTAATCTCCACTTAAAACTAGAAATTTGGCATCAATAATATTTTTTAGAAGGCCTGATTGAGTAAAAACACGTTCGATAAATACCCGTTGATCTTCAGCAGCCTCTAATAACCAGACAATACCTAATTGTTCATACGGATGAAGGTTTTTAAACTGAAAAATATTCTCTCTCTTTCTTTGTTCCCGAGAAGAATAACGCTTAATCCAGAGCCATATCACCTGAGCAATAAAGCTCATCACAACAAACGTAAGGACTAGTCCCCATACATTTGTTTGCAATTGCAATTGCCGCCAGTAAATATAGACATAACCCATACCATAGCCATAACTTAATAAGGCCAAAGCTGCAAACAGGATTAAGCTAATTAAAAAGTAAACCCACAGGAGATGCTTCATGTGTCCTCCTTATGAGCCGATTAGACCAAGTGTCGATAATTTAGGAACAGGCACTACAGATAAATGCGCCACTTTAGCAATACGGTTCTTGAGTTGTTGGCTAGTCGCATCGGGTAATTCATTTAGTTTTTGCATTACTGTCTGCAACTCATTTTGATATTCAGCCATTTTTCCTTGGTTTAAAGCTTGCTCAGCAATTAACAGCCTTAATTGCACTTCTTTAAGCACTACACTTCGGTTCATTAAATTAATAGACGGCGTTTCTACTTTCTCAATACGGAACCATTTTTTCCACCATGACACAGCCTCGGATTGGTCCATCTCAAATTTAGGCTGTTTTAAGGCTTGCTGAATATTTTTATCAATATTCTGGAGTAAATCGTCAATGAGTTGATGTCGCTGATTTTGAGCAAGCACAAACTGTTGAATAGCCTGCTTATCTTGCTCAAGAGCCTGATTTAAGCTGTGTTGTAATGCAGGAGCAATTCCATATTGTGGTAGGGTTTGCTGTAGTTGGGTTAGATGATCTACAGCATAAATAAATTGCTGTTGGTCAATTGCAAACTGGATTAACTCTAATTTTTGTTTAATTAATACGGTCGGTGCAATTCCGGTTTGAACAACTTCAGTCGTTGCTAAAGGCGTTGTTTTAGAATTATGACTTGGTTGATTTTGAATTTGTCTTTGCAAAGCAACCAATTGATCATTCAAATTGGCATATTGCTGTTCAGATTGCAGCAAGCTTTGCTGAAGTTCAGGGACGGTACGAGAAATTTGCCACATATCGTAGCTGAGCTTAGCCACCCAAGCGATGCCCAGCAAAATGATGATAGAAACAAGTTTTCTCATACGAATCCTTATAATGCCTGAATGTGATGAATCATCCCCGAAGGCGATAAATTTTCAAGTTGAATAATGTGAAAATGAGCTTGTTGCTGATCGCGATAGTCTTTAACAAGTTGAAAAAGGCGTGGTCCTAAAACTAAATATACGCAATCAGGTTGTGCCTTATTTTTTAAACAAAGCTCTAACCAGTATTTCCAGCTCGCCTCACTAGTAATTAAGACGAGCCATTTATCTAAATTATAATTTGAATTCTGTGTCAGATGTTTGAATGTCGAATATGAAGCTTGCGGACACTGCCGGCGATATAGAACAAAATTTAAAATCTGAATTCCTTGCTGTTGCAAAGTTTCCATCATAAATTGACGGCCGCCTTCACCTCTCCAAAAAGCTACACTACCTGATTTTTGCATACGATGAAGAAGAGGCAAGTTAAGCATTCCCTCGGAAGTTTCAACCTCAGGAACATGCGCTTCAATCCCATAGTCGTGAAGACGATTAGCCGTCGCCTGCCCCACCGCAATCCATTGAATATGTTTTAGCTCATCTATTTTTAAACCACTTTGTGCTAAATACTGCATCCCCACATCAACAGCAGTGGGACTAACCACTACAATCGCTTGTGCACCAGTTAACTGCTGATAGAGTTGAAAGAGTGATTCTGAGAAAGGTTGAGCAACCAGTTCTAAAAGAGGTAAAGACTCGACCTGAAACCCCTTATTCTGCAAAGCATGAGTTAATTCAGCCGCACGCGAGTCAGGTCGGGTATTAATAAACAACATAGCGTTAGTAGAGGGCCTTTAATAAATCACCAGCGCCTTGATCAAGTAAGTTCCGAGCAAGGTTTTCACCTAATTGCTGAGCATTATTCGCTTCATCTGTAAGCTCAGCCCGTAATAATGTTTGCCCATCAACACTACCTACACGGCCTTCAATATGAATTTTACCATCTTGGAGTGTTGCATAACCTGCAATCGGCACCTGACAACCACCTTCAAGATAGGCATTGAATGCTCGCTCAGCACGTACACATATATCTGTCTCTGGGTGTAGAAGTGGCTGAATTAAAGCCAATACTTCTTGGTCATCTGCGCGGCATTCCAAACCAAGAGCGCCCTGTCCCACCGCAGGCAAACTTACACTTGGCTCGATACAGTGACGAATGCGTTCTGCCAATCCTAAACGTTTTAAACCAGCACTCGCCAAGATAATGGCATCATATTGACCATCGTCTAGCTTCGCTAAGCGGGTACCGACATTACCACGTAAATCAATAATTTGTAGATCTGGACGTTGTTTTAAAATTTGTGATTTACGACGTAAACTTGAGGTGCCAACTTTTGCTCCTTGCGGCAAATCAGCAAATTTTTCAAATTTATTCGAAACAAAAGCATCTAACGGATCTTCACGTTCGCAAATTACGGCCAAAGTTAAACCTTCTGGTAACGCCATCGGAACATCTTTCATTGAATGTACAGCAAGATCCGCACGACCATCTAAAAGTGCTGCTTCCAATTCTTTAACGAACAACCCTTTGCCACCAATTTTTGCTAAAGGTGTATCTAAAATTTTATCGCCCTGCGTGACAAACTTGACCAACTCCACCGTTAAATCTGGGTGAAGCTCCTGTAAACGGGCACGAATATGTTCTGCCTGCCAAAGAGCAAGTGGGCTTTGTCGTGTAGCAATTTTCAAGGTTTTCATAAATTCAAGCATGGGCTGGTCAAACAATACACCCTAAACTTAACTTGATCCCTTAAAATTGCAAGTAAAATCTCACAAGCAAAAATAAGATGAATACAGGTTAAAGTTGGTGTATCCGTTCTCTAAGGGTAGATAAATGACGGCGGCTTACGGAAAGTCTTTCATCTAAGCCACGTAAGCGAACCTGATATTGGCCCGAACTTACTAGCTCTAAACCATCTAAATAAGCAATCGAGACCAGTGCATTACGGTGAATACGGATGAACTGATCTGCGAACTCAGTTTCAAGTTCTTTAAGTGTTTCGTCAATCAATACGCTGCCATTTTTATGACGTACCGTGACATATTTCTGATCTGCTAAAAAGTAATAGATATTTTCAACAGGAATTAGCTCAACCCCACGATAGGTTTTAGCAGCAATTTGATGACGTTGTGTTTTTAAATCCTGTAAAAGCTCAGGTTTAGGCAAAGCGCTGAGCTGCGCTTGCGTTAGCTGGGTTAATTGCTTAAATGTCTGCTCCAGCTCTTGAGGATCAATGGGCTTAAGAAGATAAGCTTGTGCTTGTGACTTAAATGCCTCCAATGCATGCTGATCATAAGCTGTGCAAAACACTATGGCAGGTCGAGGATTAAGTTGGCTTAATTGTTCCGCACAGACGAGACCATTCATACCCGGCATCTGGATATCAAGTAAAATCACATCTGGGTGATGAAGCCGTGCCTGTTCCAAGGCATCTTGGCCATGATGAGCTGTTGCGACAACCTCATGTCCCATCTTTGAAACTAAACGTGACAATCGTTCCACTGCAAGTGGTTCGTCATCACAAATTAGCACCTTCATTCATCCTCCTTGTCACCGTTAACTTGGTCCATTTTTTTATGGTTAACTCTGACTGACTTATTATTTTGATTGGTATTGATAGCTCATAATAGTGGTATATAAAGCCTCACCCTTATATACCTGGAATCTCACTGAATTCCCATAATACGCTTTTAAGCGCTGTTTAACATTTTCAAGAGCGATTCCATGCCCTTTCCGTGAATTTATTGTATCGTGTGTATAAGGGTTGGTAATGACTATACTGACCTGATTTTGCAATATTTCAACCAATACCCCAATGGTTGCTTTACCCATCATTGGCTCTACCCCATGAAAAATACTATTCTCTAATAAAGGTTGTAATGTCAATAAAGGAATAGTGACCTGCTTTAATTGCAAAGGTTCAATTTCCACTTTCCATTCGACTTTTAAACGCTCGCCCAAACGTATTTGCTCAATCATTAAATATTGTTTACTAAGCTCAATTTCTTCATGCAAGCTCACTAATTTTAATTCTTGAAAACTCGCCCTAAACAGTCGTGACAGGCTAATTAACATACTTTCTGCTTTATCTGGATCTATCGTTATTAAACTCACCACATTATTTAAACTATTAAATAAAAAATGAGGATGGATGCGAGCCTGCATTGCCTGAATACGGGCATTTAATTCTGCATATTGTTGGTGTAACCATTGTTCTCGAACATATAAATAACGCAGACAAAAGGCCCCTAATAATATTCCATAACTTAAATATAAAGGGACATTGGTAAAATAAATGCTCCAGTCCTGCGTTATAACAGATGTTTTTTTCAAAACTCCGAACTGAAAAAAATTGCTTATTATGGTGGTTACCACAACTATCGCTTGCAGCATAACAAAGCCAATTACCAAAGCATATTTTTGCTGTAGCTGACTAAAAAAATCCTGAAAATGTTCAACCAATGCAAAAAAAGACAAAATCACCCAGTTAATAAAAACGATGTATTGTAAAAGACGTGAACCGTTTAATGCATGCCAAGACTGTGCTTCAGCCAAAGCTAAAACCAGAGCTAAAACATTACTTGCGATAATTAATTCTAATAAATGTTGCCAACGATCAATTTTCGTAAAAAAATAGGAGGAATTTTGATTTCGATATGCTGTAGAAAACAACTTTGTTTGTTGAGCTTCGGCAAGTGATATACTCTTTTTTATTTTACTGAGCCACCATGACCACATCTTCAAATCCCCCTAATTCAGCAGCCCCAAACCAAACCTCAGGTATGTGGGGTGGTCGTTTTTCTGAAGCGACGGATGCTTTTGTAGCCGAATTTACCGCCTCTGTTCAATTTGACCAGCGTTTTTATAAGCAAGACATCGCTGGTTCTATTGCGCATGCTACCATGCTTGCGAAAGTTGGCGTACTGACAGAAGCAGAACGAGACGACATTATTGAAGGTTTAAGCACCATTCGTGCAGAAATTGAAGCTGGAACTTTTGAATGGCGTATCGATCTTGAAGATGTTCACATGAACATTGAATCACGTTTGACTCAACGTATCGGTATTACAGGTAAAAAACTACACACTGGCCGTAGCCGTAACGACCAAGTTGCAACTGATATCCGTCTTTATCTCCGCGACGAAATTGACGACATTTTAGGCTTATTAGAGCGTTTACAAAAAGGTTTGTTGGGCTTGGCTGCCAAAAATGTAAATACTATTATGCCTGGCTTTACACACTTACAAACAGCTCAACCGGTAACTTTCGGCCATCACTTGTTGGCATGGTTTGAAATGTTAGTTCGTGATACTGAACGTCTTCAAGACTGCCGTAAGCGTGTTAACCGTATGCCACTTGGGTCTGCGGCTCTCGCTGGTACAACTTACCCGATTGATCGTGCTTATACAGCAGAGTTACTAGGCTTTGAAGCTGTATCTGAAAACTCTCTTGATGCTGTATCTGATCGTGATTTTGCTATCGAATTTAATGCAGCAGCATCTCTAATCATGATGCATTTATCGCGTATGTCTGAAGAACTTATTCTTTGGACTTCTGCACAGTTTAAATTCGTAAATATTCCTGATCGCTTCTGTACTGGTTCTTCAATCATGCCGCAGAAGAAAAACCCTGATGTTCCAGAACTCATCCGTGGTAAATCTGGCCGCGTATTTGGTGACTTAATTAGCTTACTTACGCTTATGAAAGGTCAACCACTGGCGTACAACAAAGACAACCAAGAAGATAAAGAACCTTTATTTGATGCCATTGATACCGTTCGTGGTTCACTCATGGCGTTTGCTGACATGATCCCTGCATTGGTTCCAAATATTGAAATCATGCGTGAAGCTGCTCTTCGCGGATTCTCTACAGCAACTGATCTTGCTGACTACTTAGTGAAAAAAGGCGTTGCGTTCCGTGATGCGCATGAAATTGTAGGTAAAGCTGTTGCATTAGGTGTTGCTGAAGAAAAAGATTTATCTGAGTTAACACTTGAGCAATTACAACAATTCTCTGACCTAATTACAGCAGATGTATTTGATAAAGCTTTGACACTAGAAGCTTCGGTAAATGCGCGTGATCATATTGGCGGAACTTCACCAAAACAGGTTGAAGCTGCGATTGCACGTGCCCATAAACGTCTAGAACAGTTATACGCTTAAGGATACAAAATGAGTCGACAAGTATTTTGCCGTAAATACCAAAAGGAAATGGAAGGATTGGACTTCGCTCCATTTCCAGGTGCTAAAGGTCAGGAATTTTTTGAAAATGTTTCTAAGCAAGCATGGCAAGAATGGTTACAACACCAAACTACGCTAATTAATGAAAAGCGTTTAAACGTGTTTGAACCAGAAGCGAAAAAATTCCTTGAAGAGCAACGTGAGAAGTTCTTCAATAATGATGAGAGCGTTGAAAAAGCGGAAGGCTGGAAACCAGAATAACAGGTTCATTCCAAGCTCATCATTTTTTAAAAAGGCAGGTTTATATACATAGACCTGCCTTTTTTTACGTGAAACTTACACAAACATATAAAGCCTTACATAGAGTGCACAGGACTCTACATGACATGAATTGGCTGAAACTTTAATATCAATTCATAGCAAGTAAGACACGATCCCTGTCGTGTTTTCTCTTAATGCACTTGATTTTCTGTCCTGAACTTCCCCCCAAAGTTCGGGACATTTTTTTATCTATTATTTAAAAAAAATAAAAAGGCCTTGTTTCAAACAAGGCCTTTAAATATCTCAGCTCACATATTACTTTTCGTGTACTTTTGCTTCAATTTCTTCAATTTTGGTATGGCGTGCATCAAAGCCTTTTGCCATGTAAATGACCTGTTCAGCAATATTACGAGCGTGGTCACCAATACGCTCTAAAGAACGTAAAACCCACATGACATTAATCACACGGGCAATATGACGCGGGTCTTCAATCATATAAGTCATTAAAGTACGCGTTGCCGACTGATATTCACGGTCGATGTCAGCATCGGCTAAAAGTACACGTAATGCCTGATCTGCATCTAAACGTGCAAAAGCATCAAGTGCGTCATGAATCATGACTCGTACTTGGTTACCAATATGACGTGTTTCCATATAGCCACGAGGAGAACCGCCCTCTTCACATAGATTTTGCGCAATACGGGCAATTTTTGCAGCTTCATCCCCAATACGCTCTAGGTCAGTATTGGCTTTACTCATGGCAATTACCATACGCAAGTCAATTGCTGCCGGATGACGACGTGCCAAAATCAGCGTCAGCCCTTCATCAATATCACGTTCGTATTGATTGACTGCATTATCTTTAAATTGAACATCAATTGCTAAGTTCGCATCTGTATCAAGTAAAGAATGAATTGCATTGGCAACCTGTTGTTCGACCAAGCCACCCATGGTCATAAACTTTGTGTTCACATCTTGCAAATCTTCATTAAATTGAGAAGAAATATGATGGCTTAACACCGGATTACTCGGACTCAAGGGAAGCCTCCAACATGATGGCGCAGGGATAAAATGATTGAGCATTAAAACACATCAATCATTAAATTTTTATGACAAAATTAAATTTCAGATAAAACCATTTTTTTATTACTGATACGTTAACCAGCTGTTTAATTCAACTAGATCTTTTTCCCCTAGCTGACCTACAGCCGCTTTTAAACGTAATACATTTAATAAATAGTCATACTGAGCATTAAGATAATCCTGTTTTGCTGAAAAAGCATTACGCTGCGCCAATAAAACATCGACCATACTTTTTAAGCCTTCGTTATAACTTGCTTTTGAAGCTTGAGAAACAAGTGCTGAAGAGTCCATTGCCGCCTTTCTTGCTTCAAGCTTTGCTCGGTCGGTATCTACCTGCATAAAAGCACTTTTCACATCGACATTGGCACGGCGAATGGCCGCATCAAGTTGGGCTTGCGCTTTATTTAACTCCACACTGGCTTTTTTAATAGAAGTTCGGGTCCGACCTCCATTAAATAAGTTCCAGTTCATCTCTACCCCGACCTGATCAAACTTCCCATCAGTCGAAATCAGCGTTTCTGGCGTTTGTTTGGTATAACCATAACTCGCCACTGCATCTATCTGGGGATAAAGTGCAGCTTTTTCCACACGACGTTGATCTTCAGCATATCGCTTTTGTAAACGTGCTTGTTGAATCTTTAAATTTTGCTGTTGGGCTAATCCTAACCACTCATCGAGCTGTGCCGGATAAGGTTTTTGAAAGATAAAATCACTTCTCAATACAGCAAGCTTATCTTGATAAGGACCAATATATTCAGATAGTTGCTCTTGAGCCAATAAAAGCTGCACATTGGTAGCAATACGGTTGGCTCGGGCATTTTGATATTGGGCATTTGCTTCACTCACATCACTACGTGCTACCAACCCTTCTTTAAGCTTGGCGTTCATCATATTGAGCTGTTCAAGCAAGGCTTTTTCTTCTTGTAAATATGCAGCGGTAAGTGCCTGCTGACGCAATACATTGAAATAGGCTTCAGCTACATTTAAAACATGATCTTGTTTTTGCAGTTTTAAAGTAATTTCACTAAGAGCAACCGAAGTTTTAACCTGTTTATAACCTTCCCATGCATCCATACGAAAAAGAGGCTGACGGGCAGATAAAGTTGCCTGTTTGGTAGTCGATGTATTACTTACCAAAGCATCGGAAAGTCCTTCCTGATCAACACCGGGAAAATTTGAACGCTTTACCGTTTGTCGATTACGGGTAATATTTCCAGATAATGTAACTGTTGGTAGTAAAGCGCCTGTTGCTAAGCCTAAATTAAGCTGATCTGCTTCAAACTGTTGTTGATTCGCTTGCCACGTCGGATCATTTAGTTTTGCGCGCTCATAAGTTTCAACTAAATCTAGAGCAAAACTCGACGATGTAAAACTCCATAAACCCGCAACAAGCATTAATTTTATTTTCATTGTTTAAATCAACGATAAAACTTGGCTTTAAGACTAAGAAAAATTTAATTTAAACTCAAGCCAGTAAAAGTTTTCATTTTTTATGTATTTTCAGGCTTTGATAACATCAAAATACAAATGAAAATCAAAAACATGCCTACCCACCCAATCCATGAGACACTTTCACCAACCAAAACAATGGCAAAAATCGCTGCAACAAGAGGTTCAAATAAAGTTAAAGTGGTGGCTTTACTCGCATTTACAGTTTTTAACCCGAAACCAAAAAGTAAATAACCTAAAAACATAGGGATAAGCATCATATAGCCAGCAACAAGTAAATTTGTTGAACTTTGCAGTAACCCACCACCTGTAATTAATAAAGTTGGAAGCAAGATGATTGCCCCACCACCCATAATCATGCCCATTGCAGCTTTAGCAGCAATACCTCGGTCTATTAATCTTTTTGCAGCCCATGAATAAAGTGAATATGTTGCACCCGCTACCAGCCCAAGAAAAATACCAAAAATTTTATTCCATTCATTTGTACTCTCTTGTGCTGCGTGGCTTTCGCCCATAGATAATAAACTTACCCCCACAACACCCAACACAAAACTTAGGAACCACTTTTTAGATAAAACTTTACGGTCAAAGAACCGCTCTAAAACTGCTGCAATGAGTGGAGCCGAACCAATTGAAACCACCGTACCAATCGTAATTCCGGCATAATGCATGGAAGAATAAAAAGCTAGGGGATATATCCCAACTGCCACAACACCTAAAAGAATAATAGAAATATTTCGTCCAATAAATTGTCGGTGTTCCCGAATGGCCTGAGATGCAATCAATGCCTGTAAAAGCCCACCTCCCCCCATAGCAACCGCGCCAATTGCAAGTGGTCCGAGTGTTGGGGCAAATGCTGCGGCTGTGCCCGTGGTTCCCCATAAGCAAGAGGCCACTAAAATTGCAATAGTGCCACCATAACTACTATTTTTAATAAGGCTAATCATGTTGGTATTCTCGATCTAAAATATCTTCTGCCATTTGTCTCGCTAATTGAAGTTGACGGCTACTACCCTCTAAACCAGCTCTTGCCATCGACCCTTCTAATAAAAAAGAAAGTTGTGAGGCGATATAGCTAACACGCTGTGAATCTTTTAATAAGCGATTTAAATGCTCGGCAACAATCGCCTCAACTTGTTCTTTATGCTGTCTTACAGCATTTCGTCCTGAACTATTCGCTGGGAACTCTGCCGCAGCATTTAATAGCCCACATCCTCTAAAACCCTTTTCATAAGCAAACTCGGCATGATCTTGATAGGCATCAAATACGGCCAAAATAGCTTCTTTAGCTGTTTTTGTTTTTTCTAAACGCTTTTGATAAAGGTCTAACCACTCTTGATGTCGTGCAGCAATATAGGCATCAACAAGTTCACCTTTTGAAGAAAAATTATTGTAAAGCGACATTTTGGCTACATCTGCTTTAGCCGTAACCGTATTAATTCCTGTTGCAGTAATGCCATCGTTATAAAACAGTGTTGCCGCTGCATCGAGAATTTTCTGTCTTGCTGTTTTATCATTCATAGCTTTTACCTAAGTAGACCGACCTACCTAATAATAAAGATTTCTAACAGTGATGCAATCTTTTTAAGCGTTATAATTTGAGCAATATCAACTTCGATAAAAATATAAAGATGAAAAAAATTCTAATGATGAGTATGTGCAGTGCACTACTTTTAGCTGGCTGCAATAAAACCTCACAGCAAGATCAAACTGTATCTAAAGAGCAAAAATCAACTGCGCAAAAGGCCACCGAACAGCGAGACAGTAGCTGCTTACAAATTATGGTAGCCATGCACACGATTAATCAGAACAGTAAAATAGAAGACTTAAATCAAATTAATGAAAAGCTTAAAAACTGTGTTCCTTCGTTAAAAAATGAGGAACAGCTTAAGCTAATTGATGCATCAACAACCATGTATCAACGTTTTCTTAAACAAGACTACACTGACAAAACAGCTAGAGCTTTTGAAGCTTTTGGTTATGCCGTTTTAGACCAAAAACAAAGAGACCCTAAAAAGGTCATACAAAGCCAGAAGAAATTATTCGATCAACTGAGTCCGCGTGACCAATATTTAATTCAACACGAAGGCCAAGCCTATATTGAGCTGCTCTATCAAGGTGAAGGTATGTTTACTTATCGTCGCCAGCCAAACTACTTAGTTGATGTTTTTTCTAAGGCTTTACCCGCTGACCAGAAAGAATTTTTATCTCGTATGGCAAAAGACAATCAAGACATTTTCTATAACGATGGTGCTTTGGCTGTTTCATGGAAAGAGCTCACTGAACGTGCTTTATTTTGGGAAAAGTTTATTCAAAAATATCCAAAGAGTTATTTTATTAATGATGCCAAATTACTCTTTAATGAATATCGATACTTCATTTTCTTTGGTCTAGATAACACACCTGTGTCGAATGAATATGCCCCGAACACATGGTTTGACCCTGATGCACTTCAGCAAATCCGCTTTTTATCAACTCAGAGCCAATCAAGTTTAGCGAAACCTGCCCAACAATTTCTTAAATTTATTGCCACCCCTGTCGATGAGCGTAATACACAATTCAAGACAGATTTAACTGATGAAAATGGGCAAAAGAAATCTACCTATCAGATTGTGCATGAACAACTTGAACAGTTATTAAAATTAGATTCGCCATGGAACACGGAAGTCTATCGTGACTGCCATATAGATGCAGTTTGTATAGATACAAATTGACAATGCCAGCCAACCTAAAACATGTTAGTCTTTAAATCGCTTGACGGAGCGCGAGTAATAGCTCGCTGAGATTGTGTAAATTTCGTGTTATCGCAACACCAGTTTGATCACAAGTACCGTTGAACCTGATCAGGTTAAGACCTGCGTAGGAATCAAGCCATCTGAAAACCTAAGCCCTCAATTTATCTAGTTCAAGATAAATCCGCCATCGTTTTTGGTCGTGCTTGATTCGTTGATGTTATTCATAAGGATCATGTGATGAACCAATTAACGAATCTCTCTTCTGCTGAAATTTCAGCACAACATGAACAAGATGCAAAAGACTTAACCCGCATCTTACCCGCTTCTAAAAAAGTTTATATTGAAGGCTCTCGCCCTGATATTCAGGTTCCAATGCGAGAAATTTCTTTAACCGATACCCCAACTGGCCTTGGTGGTGAGCACAACCCACCTATTATGGTATATGACACTTCAGGTGTTTATACTGACCCGAATGTTCAAATTGATTTAAACAAAGGTTTACCTTCAGTTCGTCAAAAATGGATTGAAGAGCGTAACGATACTGACGTTCTTTCTGGCCTAACTTCAAAGTTTGGACAGGAGCGTTTAAAAGATATTCGTACTGCTGATATTCGCTTTGCACATATTCAAAACCCACGCCGCGCTAAAGCAGGCAAAAATGTCACTCAAATGCACTATGCCAAGCAAGGTATTATCACGCCTGAAATGGAATATATTGCAATTCGTGAAAATCAGCGTCAACGTGAAGCTGTAGATATGCGCCAGCACCCAGGTCAAAACTTTGGTGCGAAAAACTTAAAAGAAATTACACCTGAGTTTGTTCGCCAAGAAGTTGCCGAAGGCCGCGCTATTATTCCTGCCAACATTAACCACCCAGAACTTGAACCAATGATTATTGGCCGTAACTTCTTGGTTAAGATTAATGCCAATATTGGTAACTCGGCGCTTGGTTCTTCAATTGATGAAGAAGTTGCGAAAATGACATGGGCAACCCGTTGGGGCGCTGACACCATTATGGACTTGTCTACAGGTAAGAACATTCATGAAACACGTGAATGGATTATTCGTAACTCACCAGTTCCAATCGGTACCGTACCAATTTATCAAGCACTTGAAAAAGTTGATGGTGTTGCTGAGAACCTGACTTGGGAAATCTTTAAAGACACGCTTATTGAACAAGCTGAACAAGGTGTTGACTACTTCACCATTCACGCAGGTGTATTGCTTCGCTATGTGCCACTTACAGCAAATCGTTTAACAGGTATTGTATCTCGTGGTGGTTCAATCATGGCGCAGTGGTGTCTCGCTCATCATGAAGAGAACTTCTTATACACACACTTCGATGAAATCTGTGAAATCATGAAAGCCTATGATGTGTCATTTAGCTTAGGCGATGGCTTACGTCCGGGTTGTATTCAAGATGCAAATGACGAAGCGCAGTTCAGCGAACTTAAAACACTGGGTGAGTTGACTCACCGTGCATGGGAACATGATGTGCAGGTCATGATCGAAGGTCCAGGGCACGTACCAATGCATATGATTAAAGAGAACATGGACTTACAGTTAGAAGTGTGTAAAGAAGCTCCATTCTATACGCTTGGGCCTTTAACCACAGATATCGCTCCGGGTTATGACCACATTACTTCTGCTATTGGTGCAGCCATGATTGGCTGGTATGGCACAGCAATGCTTTGCTATGTGACACCTAAAGAACATTTAGGTTTACCAAACAAGAAAGATGTAAAAGACGGAATTATTACCTACAAGATTGCAGCACACGCAGCCGATCTTGCCAAAGGTCATCCGGGTGCACAGGTTCGTGATAATGCCTTGTCTAAAGCACGTTTCGAATTCCGTTGGGACGACCAGTTCAACCTAAGCCTAGACCCCGATACAGCACGCAGCATGCATGACGAGACTTTACCAAAAGAAGCGCATAAATCTGCTCACTTTTGCTCAATGTGTGGTCCAAAATTCTGTTCGATGAAAATCACCCAGAATGTACGTGACTATGCCAACAATCTCACCAATAGCGATTCAGAGGTTGAAGAAGGCCTCAAAGCAATGAAAGAGGTTTATCAAGAGCAAGGACAAAAACTGTATCATAAAGTGTAAATATTCAAAAAAAACACTTGCCTAGCCATGATTCTCGGTTAGGATGAAATAAATAGATTTCGTCCTGATCGAATCATGAGTATTGTCGAGCGTCCAAGTTATACATCTAAAGATGTCGAAGTAACATCACGTGAACCTCTGTTCAGTGGTTTTATTCAAGTTGAAAAAGTCAGCCTTCGACATCGTCTATTTAATCAATCTGAATATACTCCTGTATTGCAGCGCGAACTTGTGCATCGGCCTGAAGCGGCTGGCGTTCTACTCTACAATGATCAAAAACAACAGTTTGCCCTGATTGAACAGTTTCGTGTTGGTGCTTTAGATGACTCCCATTCGCCATGGCAACTCGAAATTATCGCAGGTGTATTAGATGGCAATGAATCACCAGAAAGTTGCATTCGACGCGAGAGCCTTGAAGAATCAGGTTGCGAAGTTCAGGATTTAGAACATCTATTTAGTTTTTACCCATCAGCTGGCGCCTGTTCAGAGTTATTTCATCTGTATGTTGCCGAAACCAATTTACCTGCTGTAGGCGGTGTTTTTGGGGTAGATAATGAGGGTGAAAATATTCAGCTGCATTTGTTTAGTTATAGTGAAATTCAAACACTACTCAACAGCGGACGTTTAAGAAATGCCCCTGTTATTATGGCATTACAATGGCTGGCTCAACACAGCAAAACGATAATAAATCCGAAGAGGTAGGACGGTGACTTTCCAAGTCTCAACACTTTCACAAAAAAATCATGTCATCATACAAATTACCGATACACATTTATTGGAGTATCCACAGCTAGAATTTGTGGGGATGAATCCTGAAGAAAGTTTCCACGCCATTATTCAACAGATACTAAAACAACATCCCGAAGCTGATGCGATTATTCATACCGGTGACCTCGCACAAGCCCCAACACCTATTACCTACAAACGTTATATCAATTTTATGCAAACCTTGGGTCTGCCTTTTTTCCAGACCCTCGGTAATCATGACAATGTCGACCACTTTCCTCTACATAACGAAAACCATCAACAACCTGTAGTTGTCGGTTTAGGAAACTGGCGTGTGATTATGCTAAATAGCGCGGTAAAGGGAAAAGTAGATGGTCATCTGTCTTCGGAACAATTAGAAAATTTAGCGAATTTACTTGAACAATTTGCAGATCATCCTGTTTTGCTGGCTTGTCATCACCATCCATTTGCCATGAAATCAAAATGGATTGACCACCATAAGCTTCAAAACTCAAATGCACTTTTAGATACTTTAAGTCCATTTCAAAACGTGAAGGCCCTAGTCTGCGGACATGTTCATCAAGATTCCCTTAATATCTGGCAAGGTATCGAGTTTTTTTCTACGCCTTCCACAAGTGTACAGTTTAAGCCGTTTAGTAATGATTTTGCACTCGACCAAAATGCACCGGGTTATCGTTACATTCGTCTGAATAACGATGGTAGTTTTGAAACAAAAGTGTTTCGCCTTGAAAATTTCAAAACCCGTATAAATACTGATATTTCAGGTTATTAGCCCTAAAGTTTATATAACCCAAAAGAATTATGACTAGGGTAAACACGTTTTGAAAATATTTACGGGACAGAATGACTATCATCTTGCAGGAAAAATCTATATGATGACGACCCGATGGAAAAATCCATCGATGGTTTTCTATAAAAACACTTGCATATCACCATATTTTTTGCGTATAGATAATACGTGTATGATGAGGAATGCCCTATTATGGCGAATGACAACCACAACCAAGTTTTGGATGAACATACAGAAGTTGTAGTAGAAGGTGATAAAGCTTCTGCAAAACGTGCACGTAAAGTGAAACCTAAAACTTCTGACGTAGGCTCAACTGCAAGTTTATTTGGTATTGCACCTTATCAACCTAAGAAAAATGAAGAGTACATGTCTGAAGGACAGCTCGAGCATTTCCGACAAATTCTGCAAGCATGGAAAGCTGAATTAATGTCTGAAGTTGATCGTACTTTAAATACGATGCAAGATGAATCAACTGCATTGCCAGACGTAAATGACCGTGCTACCCAAGAAGAAGAATTTGCAATTGAATTACGTACACGTGACCGTGAACGTAAATTAATTCGTAAAATCGAACAATCTCTTGAAGCAATTAAAAACGAAGACTACGGTTTCTGTGAAACTTGTGGTATCGAAATCGGCTTACGTCGTTTAGAAGCACGTCCAACTGCAACGTTATGTATTGACTGCAAAACTTTGGCAGAAATTAAAGAGAAGCAAAATAACGGTTAATTGTGACGGTTAAGAATTCTCCGGCCGAGCACAGCTCTGCTCTTGCGCAGCAGTTAAATCGCCTGCCAGAAAAGCATAGCTTTTCCCTTGCACAGCGGCGGAACAATGTTCCGCTTAATCGCTGCTCATACTCAGGTCGGTTTGCGCCCTCGCCAACCGGCCCTTTACATTTCGGATCACTCATTACTGCTGTTGCCAGTTACTGCGATGCCAGAGCCCATCAAGGTCGATGGTTAGTTCGTGTTGAAGACACCGATATTCCCCGCATCTACCCCGGTAGTGAAGACCATATACTCGCATCAATTGAAGCTTTTCAGTTCGATCCGGATGCCGAGATCATTTTTCAAAAAGACCGCCTAGATATTTACGAAAGTGTATTAGACCAACTTAAAAAAGAGGGTCTGGTTTACGCCTGTCAATGTACCCGTAAAATGCTCGGTTCAAACGCTATCTATGCAGGCACATGCCGAGATTTGCAGCTCGACTTCCAACATCAAGCCATTCGGGTAAAAGTTCAAGATCAGCCAATCTGTTTCAATGACCGCCTACAAGGGCTTCATTGTTCTAATCTAGAGCATGACCTTGGTGATTTTGTCCTTAAACGCCGTGATGGAATTATTAACTACCAGCTTGCTGTCGTCGTAGATGATTACCTACAAGGCATTACTCATGTTGTGCGAGGTGCAGACCTGTTAGATAACACTGAGCGTCAAATCTGGCTTGGTCAGCTCCTCGGCTACCCTAAGCTGAGTTACATGCATCTTCCGCTCGCCATGAACGACCAAGGGCAAAAACTTTCAAAGCAAAACCTTGCCCATGCACTTGATTTAACTAAAGCTCCTGAATTACTACAACAAGCCATACAAGCCTTAGGTCAACCACAGGTTGATTTAGATCGTCCCGAAGTGATGCTCAAGCAGGCGGTAACCCAGTGGAATGTAGATTTGATTCCTCATGGACAACAACTTTGCGGAACATATCTATAAATAATAAAAAGCCCGATTTGATATCGGGCTTTTTATAACGCTTCATGGTTTAGAAGTTTGATTCTTCCCTCTCAGGGTTCACTTCTTGAGTTGAAGCATCAATCTTTAAGATCAAGCTAATCATAGCTGCACACATCATTAAAGACGTACCACCATAACTAATAAATGGCAGAGTTAAACCTTTGGTTGGCATTAAGCCCATGTTCATACCCGCATTTACCAAAATCTGGAGTAAGAAAATAATACTAATACCGTAAGCCAAATAACCCGCACGAAGGTAATGATGTTTCAAAGCACGGTGACCAATTTTGATACAACATGCCAGCATCAAGAAAGATAAGCCAATGACAATTGAAATACCAAAGAAACCAAATTCTTCACCTAACACAGCCAACATAAAGTCAGTATGCGCTTCTGGTAAATAGGAAAGCTTTTGAACACTATGCCCCAAGCCTGTACCAAACCACTCACCACGACCAAAAGCCATTAACGCATTTGATAACTGATAACCCACGCCTAATGGGTCTGCCCAAGGGTCAGTAAACGAAATCAAACGTTGGAAACGGTAAGGTTCAAATAAAATCAAAAACACAATACCCGTGACAATTGCACCAAGCATGATTAAGAATTGTGTTGGAGGCGCACCCGCTAAAAAGAACACCCCGACCATCATCATGACAATAACCACCGTCGCACCCAAGTCCGGCTCGGCAATAATTAAACCTACCGTAATTGCCATAACGCCACTTAAACGAAGTAAGCCTTTCCAGTGGGTACGAACTTCTTTAGCACGGCGTACTACGTAATCTGCGGTAAAGATGGCCATCATGACCTTGGCAACCTCTGTTGGCTGCAAGGTAAAACCACCAATTTTAATCCAACGTGTGGAACCGTTAACTTCCGAACCTACAGCCAAAGCCGCAAGTAACAGAACCATGGTTAATAACCACAGTGGAAAGGTATTTTTAAACCATGTATTGAGTGATATTCGATAGGTTAAATAAGCCACCACCCCAGCAGCAACGATTGAGATCCCATGACGAATCACATAGTGAAATGGGTTTTCATGCATATATTCAGCATAAGGCATGGAAGCAGATGCGACCATCACCGAACCGATACATAACAATGCAACCACACAGAAAATCAAGACATTACGTGGCGTCACTTCCGCTGGCCATTTCGGCAATATCCGTTCATACCAATGATTGATTTTCTGGATTGTGGTCTGAGCTAAGCCTGCCATACTACATTCCTAATCATATTTTCTTTAAACCAACGAATTGACGCAGGCAACAAACTGCTGACCACGGTCATTATAACTTTTAAACATATCAAAACTTGCACATGCTGGTGATAGCAATACCACATCTTCAGCTTGTGTTTCACGTTGACACAGCTCGACAGCTTCTTTAAGCGTTGCTGCATGTAAAATTTTAGTTGCGCCTTGAATGGCTTGTTCGATGACAGGCGCATCTTCACCAATCAATACCACAACTTTGGCATATTTTTCGATAGAAGAACGTAAAGGAGAAAAATCTTGCCCTTTACCTTGGCCACCTAAAATAAGCGCAACCTTACCTTTTTTCACTTCAATGGCAGCACCTAAGCCATCAATTGCTGCAAGTGTAGCACCAACATTGGTACCTTTAGAGTCATTATAATAACGGACCTCATGCACGGTTTTAACGTACTCACAGCGGTGCTCTAGTCCTTTAAATTGTTTTAAAGTTTCAAGCATTGACTCCATAGGTAAACCAATTGCCTCCCCCAATGCTAAACACGCTAAAGCATTGGCTACGTTGTGCATACCTTGAATATATAAATCTGAGCTTTTAATTAAACGCTGTAAACCACGAGCAAGCCAAAGCGTACCGTCGGCATCTCTTAAAACACCATATTGATTTAAATCTGGTGCGTTTAAACCAAAGCTTTGCATTGGTGTCGTATCTGGAACAAGTGGGCGGCTTAACGCATCGTCTCGGTTAAATACAACTTTTTTAGCGCCTTGGAAAATACGATGTTTTGCTTGGTGATACCCCAGCATATTTCCATGACGGTCTAAATGGTCTTCACTCATATTGAGAACCACTGCTACCTCAGCGTTTAAGTGAGAGGTGGTTTCTAACTGAAAGCTTGATAACTCAAGGACCAGTAACTCTGGTTGATCTTTAAGTAAATCTAACGCTGGTCGACCAAGATTGCCGCCTACTGCAACTTTCTTACCTGCATCCTTAGCCATTAAGCCAATTAAAGTCGTTACAGTACTTTTTGCATTGGAACCTGTAATCGCTACAATCGGCACATCAGTGGCACGGCGCAATAACTGGATATCGCCCACCACAGAAATACCCTTAGCAATAGCTGCCTGAATTTCCGGTAATTGCGGTGCAAGGCCTGGGCTTAAAATAATCTCTTCTGCTTGTAATAATAATTCTTGATCAAGTTGACCAAAACTGGTTTTAACGCCAGCCGGAATCTGATCGTGTCCGGGAGGTGTGGGGCGGGAATCCGTTACAGCAACTTGGTAGCCTTGTTCATGCAGGAAATTTACAGCAGAAACGCCTGATATTCCCAAGCCTGCGACAACTTTTAATCCACCACGTTGTATTAACATTTTTGCCCCACAATTTATCAATCGACAGAATGGCAAAAATGTTAGCACTTTGCTGTTTTGAATGCTTTTTCAGTTTGAACTTTATTCATCTTTTTTTGTGTCAGTGCGTAAAAAAGCCATCAATGTGATGGCTTTTTAAACGAAACAAGAAATACTAAATTTATTGCCATTTAACTGGTTTAATTTCTTGAACTGTATTAGTTGGTTTATCTTCACTTGAGCAGCCACAGCCACCTGCACAACCAAAAGTCATTTTTGGTTTCAGCCATTTTGCTAAAGTTGCCCAACCCTGCTTTTCACAAAAAACGGATAGTGCTGAAAAGGCCGAGTTTGCTGTTTTTGGAAATACTTTCTTAAAAACAACAACAGCACTCCAAATCACCAAAACCGCAATGATCAGATATTGAAGCATATACAACCTCCTTTATTGCCTTAACCCCAGTAGTGGGAAGCAATTTGATAGGTAACAAACGATGCAAAATAAGCTAAACCAAACAGATATGCAGTCATAGCTGCAACATGTTTCCATGAACCTGTTTCACGACGTACTGTTGCCAATGTTGCCAAACAATGCGGCGCATAAATGAACCACACTAAAAGCGATAAACCTGTTGCCAACGACCACCCTGTACCATCTGCACTAATTAAATGAGACAAACCTTGTGCTACTGCATCTTCATCAGTTGCCGACAAGGCATATACGGTACCTAATGCAGCCACTACAACTTCACGAGCTGCCATAGCCGGGATTAAGGCAATACAGATTTGCCAGTTAAAACCAACTGGAGCGAATAAAGGCTGGATAAGGTGTCCAAGCATACCTGCGAAGCTGTAATCTATAGCAGGCAATGTTGCCCCTTCTGGTGGCTGTGGAAAAGTACACAAGAACCAGAGCAAAATAGAAAGCGCAAAAATAATGCCGCCGACACGCTTCAAGAAGATCTTCGCACGATCTAACAAACCGATTCCCACACTTTTTAAATCAGGGAAACGATAACTCGGCAGCTCTAGCAGTAAAGCGTGTTGAGACTTATCTTTTTGGAAAAATTTCATTAAGAATGAAACACACAGTGCACTCACTATCCCAGCCATATACAGACCGAAAAGTACCAGTCCTTGTAGGTTGAAAATACCCCAGACCATTTTCTCTGGAATAAATGCAGCAATCAGCAAGGCATATACGGGTAAACGTGCCGAACAAGTCATTAGTGGCGCAACCATAATCGTTGTAAAACGGTCACGAGGGTCACTAATACTACGCGTTGCCATAATTCCCGGTACTGCACAAGCAAAGCTTGAAAGTAACGGAATGAAAGCACGTCCACTTAAACCCGCTTGAAACATTAATTTATCAAGTAAAAATGCTGCACGCGGTAAATAGCCCGATTCTTCTAGTACTAAAATGAAGAAGAACAAAATTAGAATTTGTGGCAAGAAAACAACTACGCCACCTGCACCCGCGATAATTCCGTCAACCACCAGACTATGCAGTAGTGGCTGTGTAATCACAGAACCTACTACTTCACCCAGCCAGCCGAAGAAGCCTTCAATACCATCCATAAAAGGCGCTGCCCATGCAAAAACTGCTTGGAACACAATAAACATCATGATGGCAAGACTAAGTAGACCTAAGACTGGATGTAAGAAAATTCGATCGAGAAAATCAGTACGCTTGTCTTCCTGATCAATATAATGAACAACATCTTTAAAAATCATATCGATTTTTTGATGATGAGTCCCAGTTAAGCCACTCAGTTCAGTTTGTGGCACACTGTATTTTTCTTGATCAAGGGCATGTAATAAATTTTCAATACCCGCATTACGGACAGCTACTGTTTCAACGACTGGTACGCCCAAACGTTGAGATAACTTTTGAGTATTAATCTGGATGCCACGACGACGTGCTTCATCCATCATATTCAGTACAAGTAAAATTGGGCGACCCAACTCAATCATTTCGAGTACAAGGCCTAAATGCAATTTTAAGTTAGTGGCATCAACCACACATAAAAAAGCGTCTTGTTGCCCCTCTTCCGCTATTTTTCCTAAACAGACATCACGAGTAATTGCTTCATCTGGACTGGTCGCATTAAGACTGTATGTACCCGGCAAATCGAGCACTCGAACTGAACGGCCTGAAGGTAACTGAAAATGACCAACTTTACGCTCGACCGTTACACCGGCATAGTTGGCGACTTTTTGTCGGGTTCCAGTTAAATGGTTAAAAAGAGAGGTTTTACCACAGTTAGGGTTTCCCACAAGGGCAATACGTAACGCATCACTCATGCGGGTACTCCTTCTTCTACCTGAATTTCGATTTTTTCCGCTTCTGCTTTACGTAAAGCGAAACGAGTAAAGCCAATTTGGATTAAGATCGGATCACCACCAAAAACACCCTTGGTAATCACTTCCACTCGCGTGCCTGGTACAAAACCCAGACTTTCCAAACGAATTGCGACCAAATCTTGCTGCTCGGACTCTACTTCTATCCGATTCACTTTGGTGATGGTCGCCGCTTGCTTCACTTTCAACGCTGATAAACGCACCGCATCCGATCCTAAACCTTTTTTACTAGTATACATATAAATGAGAATAATTACCAAATAAGGTTAGATTTCAATTCTTATGGAGTTTAATCGACAAACCTTAAAGTTTCTTTTACAGTACAGTGGTTTAGAGGAAGTTGTTTATGATAAATAAAAAACCGCGTATTCCTAGCCCTGTTCAAATTCCTGAACATTTAAGCTTTTTACAAGGTTTTCGCGACTATCTGGTTGCACAGACAGTCAGTCCGCATACGCGCAATGCCTATTTATCCGACCTGATTCAATGTAGTGAACTTCATAAAAAAAATAGATTGCCAGATTGGACGAGCGATGACATTTCTGACGTCCTCATTGAACTTACCAAAGTAGGGAAAAGCCCACGCTCAATTGCTCGTTGCTTATCTGCCCTACGTCAGTTTTATAAATTTCTACGTGAACAGAAATTACGAAGTGATAATCCTGTAGCTACTCACCATTCACCAAAAATTGGCCGAGCTTTACCTAAAGACTTGTCTGAAGAAGATGTAGAAGCGCTCATTCAGGCGCCAGACATTACAACGGCGTTGGGCTTACGTGACCGAGCAATGTTTGAAGTCCTTTACGCTTGTGGTTTACGTGTCTCTGAATTACTGAATTTACGCCTCGAACTTATTAATTTAAAACAAGGTTACCTGCGTATTACGGGTAAAGGTAACAAAGAACGTTTAGTGCCTTTAGGCCAATATGCCTGCGATTGGGTGGAACGCTATTTAAACGAGGCACGTCCACAACTTTATAAAAGTTCAACTGACTATTTATTTTTAACCCAGCACGGTGGAATTATGAGCCGTCAGAACTTTTGGTATGCCATTAAGCGTTATGCGCTACAGGCCAATATTCAAGCTGAACTTTCACCTCATACCTTACGTCATGCTTTTGCCACGCATCTACTTAATCATGGGGCGGACTTACGCGTAGTACAAATGTTACTGGGTCATAGTGATTTATCAACCACGCAAATCTATACGCATGTAGCACAAGTCAGAATGCAACAATTGCATGAAAAACATCACCCTAGGGGTTAAAATTTTTTAAACATATATTTTGGAATGCACCAAACAATCACTTGATTTCGTTCACAAAGGTTAAGAAAGTTTTAACAATACACACTAGATTTTTTGTTATGCTTAGCAGCTTCTGACTATAAATACTGATGAAATAAGGGTTATCTATGTCCTTTACCCGATCTCAAATTTTTCTTGCCTGTGCTTTGGCTTCTAGCCTGTTGTTCAGTGCTTGTTCTAAAGAAAACAAACCACAAAAAGAAGATGCGCTCACAGCGACCGCACCTGCTACAGGGGAAGCTTCAACCATTATTGAACGCAATGCTAAACAGCGTTTAATTGAAACTTTGCAAAAACAATTTAAGAATGCAAATATCAATGTCAAAATTTTAGATATTAAGCCTACCGAAGTTCCTAATTTATATTGGGTTAACCTTGAAGGAATGACGTCGGTTTATACAACAAGTGATGGTAAATACCTGATTCAAGGCGATGTCATCCGTTTAGGCGGTAAAGAACTTCATAATATCGGCGATAGCCTTCAAGCCTCAGAAAACAAAAAGCATCTTGCTGCTTTAAAAAATGAAGACTTAATTGTTTATCCAGCTAAAGGCGGTAAAGCTAAACATGTGATTTATGTGTTTACCGATGCAAGCTGTCCTTACTGCCATAAATTACATGAGCATTTAGCTGAGATTAATGAGAAAGGCATTGAGGTTCGTTACATTGCATGGCCACGCGGCGAACAGTTTATGCCAACTATGGAAGCGGTTTGGTGTAGTGCAGACCGTAAAGCTGCATTTGACCAAGCTGTACAGGGCATTAGTATTCCACCTGCTCAATGTAAAAACCCTGTTCGTGAACAATACCAACTTGGTCTAAACATGGGCGTAAATGGTACACCAGCTATTTATAATGTTGATGGTGAGTACTTGGGTGGATACTTAACACCGGATGAATTGATTAAACGATTGGATAAATAACCCTCTCCAAGTTGATGAACAATTCATCACCCATCTTACAAATAAAGCGCTGATCTTATTGCAGCGCTTTGTTTTTTCAATAAATACTTCTTTTCATACCAGTGTTTAAAGAGTGATCTACTCTTCTTTTCCAAACATCGCACTCTAAATCACTGAACAGGCGCTAAAAGCGCTAGAGTCTGGCGTTTTTTTTAGCTATGATCTAGCTTCAATTAAATGATTCAATGATGATATGGAGTGTGACGTGAAACCAGTTCGCCTGGCAATACTCGGTCTAGGTACCGTAGGTGGAGGAGCCCTTAAACTACTACAAGAAAATGCCGCTGAAATTAAACGTCGCACCGGTCGAGAAATTCAAATTACCCACGTTGGAACACGTCGTCCTCGTCCAGATCTCGAATTGGAAGGGATTAAACAAAGCGCAGACTTACTTGATATCGTTCGTCAACCCGATGTGGATGTGGTTGTAGAAGTTATGGGTGGTATTCATCCTGCTTACGAAATCATTATGGAAGCGATCAAACACGGCAAGCAAGTCGTGACTGCAAACAAAGCATTACTCGCTGAACATGGTAATGAACTATTTAAAGCAGCAGAAGATAATGCTGTACAAATTGCTTATGAAGCAGCTGTTGCGGGTGGCATCCCAATTATTAAAGTAATCCGTGAAGGCCTTGCGGCAAACCATATCGAATGGCTTGCAGGCATTATTAATGGCACAGGTAACTTTATTTTGACTGAAATGCGAGAAAAAGGCCGCGCATTTGATGATGTATTAAAAGAAGCTCAAGAACTCGGTTATGCAGAAGCGGACCCAACTTTTGACGTTGAAGGTATTGACGCTGCACACAAGCTTACAATTTTAGCGTCTTGTGCGTTTGGTATTCCTTTGCAATTCGATAAAGTCTATACCGAAGGTATCAGCAAAATTACTGCACAAGATGTGAAGTATGCTGAGGAGCTTGGTTTCCGTATTAAACATCTAGGCATTGCCCGCCGTGCTGAAAAGGGTATTGAACTACGTGTTCACCCAACACTTATTCCAGATGAGCAGCTTATTGCGAATGTAAACGGCGTTAAAAATGCTGTTTTAGTTCAAGCCAACGCAGTAGGTCCAACGCTTTATTACGGTGCTGGTGCTGGTGCAGGCCCAACAGCTTCTGCGGTTGTTGCCGATGTAATTGATATCGTTCGTGATATTTCTTATACAGAAGATGGCGCAGGCACAATTCCTCAACTGGCTTTTGAAGCATTAACAAATATGCCAATTTTAAGCCGTGAAGAAATGACCACAGGTTATTACATCCGCTTAAATGCTGAAGATCAGACTGGTGTACTTGCAGATGTGACGACCATCTTAAGCCGTGCCGGAATCAGTATTGATGCCATCATGCAACAATCTCGCTTAAAAGACCTCATTCCAATTGTGATTTTGACCGATCCAATCGTTGAATCCAAAATGGATGACGCTCTTGCGCAAATTCAAGCATTACCTGCAATTCGTGGCGAAATCGTAAGAATTCGTTTAGAATCGCTCGATAGTTAATCAGGTTGAGGGAAAAATTCCCTCTCCCGCTTCACCTCATAATTGGAACACCATCATGTCTAATGCCAATCGTTATACTGGTCTTGTAGATCGTTATCGTGACCGTTTGCCAGTTTCGGCAACTACTCGTGCTATCTCTTTGGGTGAAGGCAACACCCCTCTCATTAAACTTGAGAATATTCCACGTATTATTGGCAAAGACGTTGAAATTTATGTGAAATACGAGGGCTTAAACCCGACTGGTTCATTTAAAGACCGTGGTATGACCATGGCTGTAACCAAAGCAGTTGAAGAAGGCTCTAAAGCAATTATCTGTGCATCTACAGGTAACACTTCTGCTGCTGCTGCTGCCTATGCTGCACGCGCAGGTATCAAAGCGTTTGTTTTGATTCCGGAAGGCAAAATTGCGATGGGTAAAATGGCGCAAGCCATGATGTATGGTGCGATCACTATGCAAATTCGTGGTAACTTCGATGATGGTATGCGTCTTGTAAAAGAAGTGGCTGATCAAGCACCTGTAACGATTGTAAACTCAATCAACCCTTACCGTTTGCAAGGTCAAAAAACTATTGCTTATGAAATCGTTGAAGCTTTAGGCCGTGCACCTGATTACCACTGCTTACCAGTTGGTAACGCAGGTAACATTACAGCTCACTGGATGGGTTATACCGAAGCAGTAGCTAACCAGCCTGCTGACCAATTTGAACAAGTTGTTTATGACGCTACGACTGATCAATTCACTGGTCCAAAACCAGAAGGCTTACCAACAATGGTAGGTTATCAAGCTTCTGGCGCAGCTCCTTTCTTACGTGGTGCTCCAGTAGAAAAACCGGAAACAGTTGCAACTGCGATTCGTATTGGTAACCCACAAAGCTGGAACCATGCAAAAGCTGTAGTACGTGACTCTAAAGGTTGGTTCGATGAACTTCAAGACAGCGAAATTTTAGAAGCTCAACGCTTACTTTCTATGTATGAAGGTGTATTTGTTGAGCCAGCATCTGCTGCTTCTATTGGCGGTGCAATCCGTGATATTAAAGCGGGTAAAATTGCTGAAGGTTCTGTCATTGTATGTACTGTAACGGGTAATGGCTTGAAAGACCCTGATACAGCAATCAAACAATGTGCTGATGCAGTGATGTTGTCAATTGATGCAACAATGGACCAAGTAAAAGATTCGATTTTATCTAATATGTAAAATCTGAGTTTTTATAAAAAGCGGCTGTTTAATACAGCCGTTTTTTTATGCTTTTTAAATGGCATAAAAAAACGCTTCTAAAGAAGCGTTTTTAAAAATAATTAAATTAAATACGTTTTGGCAAATTACTTAACCAACCGAGCAAGTTAGTTGCATCGTTATTACGTGCCTGAGTACTTGGCTCACCCAATAATACAATCACTGCTGGACGTGAGTTCACAGTAGTATGCATAACTACACAACGGCCTGCTTCATTAATATAACCAGTCTTAGATAAGTTGATATTCCAACCACCATTACGGACTAAAGCATTTGTATTATTTGATTTAAGAACACGATAACCTAAATTAAAGTCATAGGTCGGTGTGGTTGAGAACTGACGAATTAAACCATATTGAGATGCTGTACTCGCCAAAATTCCCAAGTCACGTGCAGAAGATACATTACGCGGATCTAAACCAGTTGACTCATAATAATGAGTTGCATTCATACCTAAAGCACGCGCTTTAGCATTCATTGCCGCCACGAATGCAGCACGGCCACCCGGATAAGTACGCGCTAGAGCTGCTGCTGCCGGATTTTCTGACTTCATCAGAGCAAACAGAAGAACTTCTGCGCGGTTCATTTTATCGCCAACACGAAGTGTTGAGCTTGAGTTTTTCCCGCCAGCCCCAGCAAAATCAATTTGCTCAAGTGTAATTTCTTCAGACATGTTTAAACGGGCATCTGCCGTTACAACTGCTGTCATCAATTTGGTAATAGAAGCGATCGGCACTGATGCGTTGGTATTTTTACTATAAAGTACCTCACCTGTTTGTGCATCCATTACAAGTGCAGCACGTGCACTGACACTTGGCTGGGCGTTATAACCCACAGTATCACGGATTGGAGCAACTTTAGGGGCAGAAGTAATAACTCTTGGCGCATTACTGCCACGCAATGTTGTGGTTACAGAAGTTGAACCTTGCGGAGTCGGTTCATCATCTTCATCATTTAAAAGTTGACTAGCATCCGCTGCAGACCAATTTAAACTTGCAGTACCAGTACTCCCTGAAGACGGGTTATTGACGAGTTCTGCAAAGCTTGTTGAACTCAAACTAAGCAAAATAGACATGCTTAGCACATGCATTAAAGACTTTTTAGAATTTTTCACGGCACAATACTCGACTCAGGGTGACACACATTTGCGCTTACTATCATTATGCCTTACATTTGAGATATAAGGTATAAAGCTTTTACCGACACAATTGTGCACAACTATTCGCTCACTATAGAAGAATAGGATTGCTAATTTTGTCATTCCATTGCAAGCTTATTTTGCTTTATGTAACAAAAAACTTGTTTTTTGAAAGAAAGGAGGTCTTCTTGATTACAGTTTTAGTTGTCGATGACCATGAACTGGTACGTACGGGTATTTGCCGTATGTTAGAAGATCATGCCGATGTTGAGGTAATTGGACAAGCCGAATCGGGCGAAGAAGCAATTGCTATCGTTCGCCAACAACATCCGCAAGTCGTACTGCTGGATGTCAACATGCCGGGCATCGGTGGTGTAGAAACAACCCGTCGTTTATTACAGACGGCTCCAGAGACGAAAGTCATTGCTGTAAGCGGCCTCGCCGAAGAGCCTTACCCATCTTTATTATTAAAAGCCGGTGCAAAAGGCTATATCACTAAAGGCGCGCCAATTGCCGAAATGGTTCGTGCAATTAATAAGGTCATGCAAGGCGGTAAATATTTTAGTGCAGATATTGCCGAACAACTCGCGAGCTCATATTTATCCGACACTCAACAATCCCCTTTTGATTCATTATCGGAACGGGAAATGCAAGTTGCAATGATGGTCGTCAACTGTATTAGTGCCCAAGAAATTGCCGATAAACTTTTTGTAAGTGTGAAAACTGTAAATACTTACCGTTATCGTATTTTTGAAAAGTTAGGAATTGATAGCGATGTAAAACTAACACATCTTGCGATTCGTTACGGTTTGATCAAGCCATAACCAAACTTACATGCAATTTCCCTTAAATTCATCCTTGTCCCATACGATTTTTCGTTTGGGCACTTGGTATGGCTTATACCGTCTTATTATTGCGGTTAGCCTGAATATTATTTTAGTTTTAACCGATGCGCAAACTGATAACAGTTTGCAGCAACCTGCCTTATATTCCTACACACTACTCGGGTATTCCCTCTTAAGTCTTGTTCAGCTGTTATGCTTTAAATTTATTGCCACTCAAGCCACACGACAGCTTATTTTATTTTTTATTGTTGATATTATTTGTTTGAGTTTACTGACTTTTTCTGTGGGTGAACCAAATTTACAACTCAGCTTACTCTATGTAATTGCCATCTTTACCTCGGCGATTTTACTCAGCGCAAGAATGTCTTTGCTGATTACATTGCTTGCGGTTATCGCTGTTATTTATCAAAGATTTGTAGGTAGTCTATTTGACTATAACAATCTAAATACTATTGGTAATAGCGCTCTCTTAGCTTTTTTATTTTTTGTGGTTCACGGTATTGGCCAAATTGCTGTGCAGCGCTTTAAATTACTTGAAGCACTCACCTTTCACCAGTCAATTGAACTTTATCAACTCCAAAATATTAACCGTTATATCTTAGAACAAATTGAAGAAGGCTATTTAGTTCTAGATGAGAATTACGACATCGTTGTCAGTAATCCTGCGGCCTGTTCACTCTTGGGTATTCCCCCTCAATTTGCCAATGAAAAATATCCTTTAGCGAAGTGGCATACCGATTTATTTGAAATTTTAAAGTTTGGCGACTTAAAAGAAGGTGACCGATTCATTTTTGAGTCTCGGCTATCGGCGTACTCCATCAACATTAAAGTGCAACACCTTTTGGTCCCACAACAAACGCTAACCCTGCTCATTTTACAAGATGCCCAACAAATTAATCAGCAAGCACAACAGCTTAAGCTTGCTGCGCTAGGGCAACTCTCAGCAAGTATTGCACATGAGATCCGCAATCCTCTCGCTGCAATCGTACAAGCAAATGAGTTACTGAAAGATAGCGATCCAGAACAACAAAATACTTTGCGTCATATGATTGGCAAACAAACCAAACGTATTGATAGTATTGTTCAAGATACCTTAGGGCTTGCTCGTAGCGAAAGAACACATCCTATCCAGATCGATGTAAAACACTTCATAGTTACATTGCTCGAAGAAGATTTATTTGACGTTAAACATTCAATTCAACTTAAAATTTCGGATAGTTCTTTAAAATTTTTATTTGATGAAAAACAATTAAGACAAGTCATGATTAATCTGGTGAGAAATGCTTTACGGCATAATGCCCCCGACTCACCCTACATTACGATCAACATCCATTCACAGACAAATAAAATTTATATTGATGTGATCGATTACGGTGAAGGTGTTTCAAAACGTGATATATCTCAATTATTTAAACCATTTTTTAGTACCGAAATTAATGGAACTGGTTTAGGATTATATTTGTCTCATAGTTTTTGTGAGGCGAACCATGCAAAGCTCACCTATGTAGAGCAAAAACAAGGGGCATGCTTCAGAATAGAATGCCCAATAATATATTGATTTTTTTATTAGGTTTTTGGGGAAATGGCAGAACAGCAACCACTGGTTTTGCTTGTAGACGATGAAGAAGATTTGTGCCTTTTAATGCAAATGACACTTGCACGAATGGGGATTAAAACACATCTTGCTTATCGGGTTGAACAGGCCAAACAACTCTTCACTCAGTTTCATTACGATGCGTGTTTAACCGACTTAAACCTACCCGATGGGAGCGGGATAGATTTAGTTAAACATGTCTCTCAAAATTATACTAATACTCCCATTGCCGTTTTAACCGCCTACGGCAATATGGATATTGCAATTGCAGCATTAAAAGCAGGCGCTTTTGATTTTGTAAGCAAACCGGTCAACCAAGTACATCTAGATCAGTTATTACAAAAAGCCTTGAATCGGCAAAAAGTAGAGCATGATGCTGCCGAGAATGCGTTAGAAAATAAATTATTAATCGGCCGTTCTCTACCCATCCAGCAGCTACGTATTGCAATTAAAAAAATTGCGCGCTCACAAGCACCTGTATTTGTTACCGGTGAGTCTGGAACAGGTAAAGAAGTAGTTGCCAATCTGGTTCATCGGCTGAGTAACCGTAGTGAAGGCCCTTTTATTGCGATTAATTGCGGTGCTATTCCAACCGAACTGATGGAAAGTGAGTTGTTTGGGCATAAAAAAGGGAGCTTTACCGGAGCAACTCAAGATAAGCAAGGTCTCATTTTATCGGCACACGGTGGCAGTTTATTTTTAGATGAAATTGCCGAATTACCTTTAAGTATGCAGGTCAAACTGCTCCGTGCAGTACAGGAAAAAAAGATCCGACCCGTCGGTTCAGATCAGGAAATCGATGTTGATTTCCGTGTGATTAGTGCAAGTCATCAAGACTTAGATTTATTGGTTAGACAAGGTAAATTCCGTCAAGATTTATTCTTCCGTATTCACGTTATGGACCTCATATTGCCACCTCTACGTGAACGTGGCGAAGATGTCCTTTTACTGGCCAATCACTTTATTCAGAAAATTTGTATGGAGTGGGAAACGCCACCTAAACAATTAACAGAAGCGGCCAAAACTTATCTGCTACAGCAACACTTTCCGGGTAATGTTCGCGAATTAAGAAATATGATTGAGCGCGCAATTACCTTAAGTGAAGACGCCACCATAGATATATCTCATTTACATCCTGCTCCTCTAAGAGCGAATATTTCTAATCCTTTTACTTCGGCTACTCAAAGCATACAAACCACTGTGGCGGCTCCTCAAGTCGTAAAAAAATTACCAAGTGAAGGCCTAGAACGTTATTTAGAAAATATTGAAAAAGATATTTTACTCAATGCACTCAATATGACTCATTGGAATCGTACCTTAGCAGCTAAAAAATTAGGAATGACTTTCCGCTCTTTACGCTATCGTCTGAAAAAATTTGGCTTAGATACGGAGACAGAACAGGAAGTATAAAATTTACTTTCTTTTTAGAAGGAGATCGGCAACACGATCTAGATAAACTTCTTCTTTCATTTCTGGGGGTAAGGGATAAGTCTGGTTAGGCTGAATACCTTGCCCCTCAATCATATTACCATTTGGTGTGTAGTAATGTGAGACTGTCATTTGTAGCGCTGCCCCACTTGGTAGAGGGAAAAGCTTTTGCACAACACCCTTTCCATAACTTTTTTCACCCATGACCCAAGCACGTTGATGCTCTTTCATTGCAGCAGTAAAAACTTCTGCTGCCGAGGCAGATCGGTGATTAATTAAAATACCAACTTTTATATTTTGAAAATCGTTACCTGGCAAAGCCTGAAATTGCTGATTGCCTTCTGAACGACTTTTTGTAGAGACAATAATGCCATGATTTAAAAATAAATCGGCTGACTCAACAGCAGCAGATAACAAGCCGCCTGGGTTATTTCTTAAATCAATTAACACCGCTTTTAAACGCGAAGAACTATTTTCTTCAATTAAACGCTTAATCTCATTGGCGGTATCTTGTTGAAATACTCTAATTTTTAATACCAACACCTGATTGTGCAACATCACAGGCTCAATATCGGTTTCAATCTTTTTATTACGGACTAAACTAATTGGACTATTTGACTCTTCTGTTTGTACTTGAAGCGTCGAGCCTATCGATCCATAAAGCAAACCTAGCACCTGATCATGTGTCAGATTTTTAAGTTCCTGATTATCAATCTTTAAAATAGTTTGGCCATTTCTTAAGCCTAGTTTATATGAGTCAGAACCCGTCTTAAGGTCACGAATCATCCATTTATGAACATGTGATTCGGGGCTTAGTACAAAATCAACTGAAGCAAGATCCCCTTCAGTATATTGAATGAGTTGACGGTATTCTTCAGCTGACAAATAGCGGGAGTAACGGTCTAGACCACTGACTAAACCTTTAATTGCCTGTAAAAATAAAGCATCGTCCGATTTTTCATCGACATAGTTATCACGGACGATCCCATATATTTGTACAAACTGTTGAATAGACTCAATAGGCACTTCTGCATAACTTTCTTCTGATTCCGGGGAATCAGGATGCAGAGACGATAATTTTTCTTTTACAACAGGAGCTGCAAAAGCGAGCTGGCTGCAACACATCAATACGCTAACAAAAAAAGCTTTATATATATTGTATTGCAGCATTTAGTCACCTATTGCTTAAGCAGACAATGTAATGAGATTACGACCTTGCATTTCAGCAGGCACAGGAATCTGCATTAAGTTCAGAATAGTCGGTGCAACATCAGCAAGCACGCCACCTTCTGCAATCGTTGCTTGGGTTGGACCCACATAAATAAAAGGCACAAGCTCTGTTGTATGCTGAGTATGAACCTGACCACTTTCATAATCTTGCATTTGTTCAACATTACCGTGGTCAGCCGTAATAAGCATATGGCCTTTTTTCGCCATTACAGCTTCGTATACACGACCTAAACATGTATCAACTGCTTCAACAGCCTTAACTGCAGCATCAAATACGCCTGTATGACCGACCATGTCACCATTGGCATAGTTCACAACAAGTAAGTCGTACTCACCCGAGTTAATTGCTTTGACTAGCTCATCAGTTACTTCATACGCACTCATTTCAGGCTTTAAGTCATATGTCGCAACGTTTGGTGATGGAATTAAAATACGCTTTTCACCTGGATATTCGTCTTCACGACCACCACTAAAGAAGAAAGTCACATGGGCATATTTCTCAGTTTCAGCAATACGTAATTGCGTTTTACCTAAAGAAGATAAATATTCACCAAGCGAGTTCTTTAACTCTTCAGGCATATATGCCACAGGTGCATCAATGCTTGCCTGATAACGCGTCAACATGACAAATTTAGAAAGGTTCGGTACAACTTTACGCTCAAAACCTGCGAAATCTTTTTCAACAAACGCACGCGTAATTTCACGGGCACGGTCAGCACGGAAATTCATAAATACAACGCTATCGCCATCTTGAACTTTAGCGATCTCACCAATACGGGTTGCTTTTACAAACTCATCATTTTCATTTGCAGCATATGCAAGCTCTAAGCCTTCAACCGCAGTAGTTGCAGTACGAACAGCTTCACCTTCCGTTAATAAACGGTAAGCCTGCTCAACACGATCCCAACGGTTATCACGATCCATTGCAAAGTAGCGACCAATCATGGTTGCAATACGGCCCTTGCCTTCATATTGAGCGAATAAAGCATCTAATTTTTCTAATGAAGGTTGAGCACTGCGTGGAGGAGTATCACGACCATCAAGGAATGCATGTAAGTAAACTTTCGCACCGCGTTTTAAGGCAAGTTCACACATCGCCACAATATGATCTTCATGTGAGTGAACACCGCCTTCAGAAAGTAGGCCCATAATATGAACTGAGCCACCCGCTGCTTTTGCTTTTTCTACGGCATCAACCAATACTTCGTGCTCAAAAAAAGCACCAGTACGAATATCTTTAGTAATACGTGTGAAGTCTTGGTATAACACTCGGCCAGCGCCAAGGTTCATGTGACCAACTTCAGAGTTACCCATTTGTCCATCAGGTAAACCAACATCTTCACCAGAACCAGAAATGAGACTATTTGGATGCTTTGCTTTCATTGCAGTTAAATTCGGGGTTTTTGCTGCAAGAAAAGCATTATCTTCAATCGCTTCACGGTGTCCAACACCATCCATAATGACCAGAACGTGAGGGATCTTGCCAGCAGTTGCATCCGTCATAATCAATTTCTCTTTTGTCTACAATTTCATCGCAATATCTTACCGAATTTTCGGTGAAGACTCTATTTTTTCCTATGGCTTTCCCCAATGCTCCTCATTGAGAAAGCCATTCATATACTTTCAATTTAACGGGCCCGATAAAGCAAATAACTTCCGGCACCAAACATTAAAATAATAGGCATGAGTACAAACCAAGCTGGTGAAGGCGCGTATACCAAACTTGCGTAGCCCAAGAAGTCTTGTAAATAATAAAAGCCTAAACCAATGAAGAGTGCGATCACCAAACGGAAACCCATCGACTGTTGACGTAGTGGACCAAAAATAAAAGAACAAGCCACTAATACAAGAGTAATGAGTGAAAATGGAGAAGCGACTTTTTGCCAAAAAGCTAATTGGTAAGTTTTCGGCACTTGGCTATATTCGTCCATATAGCGCATAAAACTAATCAGCTGACTTGGAGACAAGTCCTCAGGGTCTAAAGTCACCATGTGTACATATTTAGGCTGTAGAGCCAAACCTAAAGACTGCTGATCATGATTATTTAGTATCGAATTACCATCTGTAAGAATGTCCATCTGGCTGGCTTTTTGTAAAGTCCATTGACCATCCTGGATAAACTTTCCTTGCTCTGCATTAATTAAAGACTGTAAATGGTAGTCTTTGTTAAAGTCTACGACCTGGATATCTCTTAAATTTCCTTGTGAGTTCGCATAATCAATATAAATAAAACGTTGCCCTTCTCGTGACCAATAGCCTTTCACTTCACCTAAAGCAGCAACTGATCGATGGCTTTTGACACTTTGTGCTTTCTCATTTGTATAGGGAACAACCCACTCACTTAGAGCAAAAGATAAAACAATAAGCAGCAAAGCTGAGCGCATAACCCAACCTACAATACGCCATAAGCTAATCCCGACCGAACGCATCACGATCAGCTCACTATTGGATGCTAAAGCGCCTAACCCAATCACAGCGCCAATTAAGGCCGAGATAGGTAAAATTTCATATAGATAGCGAGGGGCACCCCATAACACATAGATAAAAGCTTGCCATGCATTATAGTCAGGTTTTAACTCACCTAATTCACCCAGATAAGTAAACAGGATTTGCAAAACAGACAAAACAATGGTGGTACCAAACATTGCGAGCGCAGTGGTTTTCGTCACATATTTGGCGACTATTCGACGTGCTAACATTATAATTTCACTCGCTTAATCTGTTTCTTGATTTTCGGCCCTAATTTCTGCTTACGTGAAAATAAGGCAGCTGCGATTGCATAAACCAATAAAGCCACTGGATAAGCCCAAATATCCAGTTCTCCTTTACTTATACGAGTTTTAATTGCAATCATGAGTACGATCAAACTCGCGAAAATAAAGATAGATGGAATAAGACGATAATAACGACCTTGTCGCGGGCTTACTTCCGACAATGCCACAGATAGCATCAAGGCAATAATAATGGTAAACGGACCAAATAAGCGCCAGCCCAACTCACTTCTTACGACCGGATCATTTGCTTTAGAAAATAGTTTTGATGTGGAAAGTGCTTCTACATCGCCACTCTCAAACTTAACATCTTTGTCATTTTCTAAACGTAGACGATAAGACTGGAACTCTGCTTGTGTATATTTTGGTTGTCCCGGGAATATTTCATAGCGACGACCTTGAACGAGATCAACGACATTGGCGGTGTCATTTGCAACTTCTACACGAGTCGCCTCTTTTGCCAAAATCATGACATCTGGCTTGCCTTCTTTGGCTGCACGCTGATAAAAGAAAATATCTTTAAGGTTTTTTCGATCTTCCGACAATGAACCTGCATAAATCGTATAAGGTCCAGAAGAAATAAACTCTCTTGGTCGCACCAAGTCAAACCCTGTACGCACTGCTTGGGTTGTAGTTAATTTTTCGAATTCACGAAGTCCCCACGGCGTCATCCAAAGCATAAGTACGGACTGACACACCATATAAACCAGTGTCATTGGAATAAGTAAGCGCGCTAACTGATGACGACTTACCCCACTACCATTCAATACGGCCATTTCATGGTCAACATATAAACGACCAAACACCAACATTAAACCAATAAAAAACCCAAGTGGTAAAATGAGGGTTAGAAATTCAGGTAAACGATATCCAATGATGCTAAACAAGATACTGGCATCTAGTCGCCCCTGTGCCGCCACACCAAAGTATTTGATCAGACGACCACCCATCATGATTAAGGTCAATAATGCAATGACCACCAATGAGGTAGAGACAACTTGCTTGACGAGATAACGCCGAATAATCAAATTAATACTTCCAAAAGGCTAATCGGGACGAACGCTAGTTTACCCGAATGTTAAAAATATAAAACCGCACATTGCAACGCTATGCTTGAAAGTGTTTCAATGTTTTAATCCAACATAACTTTCTATAGGCAATCACGGCAGCCATGAAATTTACAACTTATACAACTTTTCCTGAACAAACATCTAATGAATCTTTGTGGATTTTAGTTGATTCAGAACAGCTACAAAGCAATCTCAATACATATCAAATCAATAATCTAGAAAGTATTCTTACAGCAACTCAATTTAAAGCCAACTTCAATGAAACGTTGCCATTATTTGGTCAACTTAGCACTCAGCCCCATAGCCAATTACTTGGTTTAGGAAAAGCAGCTGAACTTCAAGCAGCTAAGTTAGCAAAATTGGCGCAAACCATTATCAAGTCGGCACAAAATAAATTTAAGCATATCGCAATTGATATTGCTGCGTTACCTGTCGAATACCATTATTTATTTGCATTAAGCTTAACTCAAGCAGCTTATGGTTATGATGAGTTTAAATCGAAAAAAAATGAATTTGTGTTACAACAAGTTGATTTAATTAGCTCACAAACCAGCCTTGATGAAAATCAACTCGCTTTAGTACATGCCGTACAATCTGGTCAGTCTTATGCTCGTGACTTAGGAAACCGACCAGGTAACATCTGTTTCCCTGAATATCTGGCAGAACAGGCGTTAGCTTTAGCTGCAGAATTTCCAGACTTACTTAAAGTCACTGTCTTAAATGAGCAACAAATGGCTGATTTAGGCATGTATGCATTTCTTGCAGTTAGCAAAGGGTCTGAGCGTCCGGGCCGTATTGTGACTCTTGAATACCAAGCACAGCTTGAACAAGCTCCTGTCGTACTTGTCGGCAAAGGCGTAACCTTTGATACAGGCGGTATTTCTTTAAAACCAGGACTTGGCATGGATGAAATGAAGTTTGATATGTGTGGTGCAGCTTCTGTACTCGGCACAATCCGTGCTTTATGTGAGGCACGTCTTCCAATCCATGTTGTGGGTGCGATTGCAGCTGCGGAAAATATGCCTTCAGGTAAAGCAACTCGCCCAGGCGATATTGTAACAACCATGAGTGGTCAGACCGTTGAAATTTTAAACACTGACGCTGAAGGCCGTTTGGTCCTTTGCGACACCTTAACGTATATCAAACGTTTCAATCCGGCAGTTGTGATTGATATCGCAACATTAACTGGTGCTTGCGTAGTTGCGTTAGGTAAAGTACTGAGTGGTTTATTCTCTCCGGACGATACTTTGGCAGCTGAACTCCAACAAGCTGGTGAGCAGTCATTTGACCGTGTATGGCGCATGCCAGTGATTGATGATTATCAAGAACTATTGGACTCTCCTTTTGCAGACATCGCTAACATTGGTGGACCACATGGCGGCGCAATTACAGCAGCCTGCTTCCTTGAGCGTTTTACTCGTGACTATCGCTGGGCTCATTTGGATGTTGCCGGAACAGCATGGTTATCAGGCTCAGCAAAAGGCGCAACTGGTCGTCCAGTACCGCTACTTATGCAATTCTTGGCTAACCGTGTAAGTACGAATGGCTAAAGTTAGCTTTTATCTGTTTGAAACCAGTGAAGAACGGCAAGTCGATAGTGCTTGCCGTTTATGTCGAAAAATTTTACTGAAGCATTCACAAATCTGGTGGTATTGCCCAGATGTGCAGTTACAACAAACACTTGATGAAAAATTGTGGAGCTTTGATCCGACCAGCTTTATTGCCCATGGCGTTGATCAGGTAGATGCAGCAGTATGTATTTCGGCTAAACAACCTTCTGAACAAGGTTGGCTGGTATTTAATTTTAACAATCATGCACTTGAACAAGTGGAACATTTTAGCCACATTATAGAAATTGTTGAAAATAATGAAGCAGCCAAGCAAATTGGCCGAGAAAAATTTAAAATGTATCGTCGTTTAGGTATAGAACCTCGAACCTTTAAATTATAACGCGCTAAAATGTAAATACTGTTGAGCAAAGGAGAACTGTGGTGGCATTAAATGTCGGGCAAGATTTTAAAAAAAGATGGTTAAATGCGCCTGAAGCTGTCCGTCATGCTTATCAACAGGATTTGGCTCGTATTTGTGATTTATTAGAGCCTCAGACCCCTATTCAACTGTGGGTTTTAAATGACGAAAAAGCGCAATTAGAATCACAACAAAATATTGAAAAGGCATATGCTGACTTAAAGGCAGAGTTAATCGAGCAAGCACGAATTCGTCACCAGCTTGCTTTAGAAAAAGCTCTTGCAGATAAGCGCGCAAAGGAAGCAGCTTATGCTGCTGAATTACAAGCTGACGAAGTTCGTAAATTTAGTGAACAAACGGAAGCTTTGCAGGCTTTACGCAGTCATTTAGAACAAGAAGTTGCTGAACATACTGCACGTTATCAGAAAAACCCTGAAACGCCAGCAATTGATTATTCTTCTGGTGCAAAACTTAGCATTACTGACGATCAAATCTTATCTGAGCTTGAAAGTGTACGTGTTCGCCTAGAACTTGAAGCTGAAAGCTTAATTGAACAGGCAGTAACAGTTTTCCGTGCCAAACTGCATGCTGCGGCTCAAGAAGAAATTGAATATATTTTAAAGAATTCTAACTTTTCTGATGAAAAAATAGAAAAGTAAAGTTTTAATATTCTTCCTGTCATAAAAATGACATTTAATTGTCACAAAATGGTCATGCACAATATTCTTATGGTTCAAGCAATTATAAGAATAAGTCATGATTATTTATGAAAATTAATGAGGGTAAGAAATGGACATTCCGCATCAGATTTCAACGCAAATTGAGCAACTTAATCAAGGCGAGCAATGGACCTTCTCAGCACAAGAACTTTATATGAGTCATAACGACTTTAATTCGCTTTCAATCTTACTCACACGAGCATCGGAAAAAGGCGAATTTTCAATTACTCGCACTCAGCATAATAAACCTTGGGTCGGCACACACTCAGTTACTCTCACCAAGCATTAATTTTTAAAATAAAAAACCGGAACGTATGTCCGGTTTTTTATTTTGGCAATTTAAAAGTTTATTTTAAAAAACCATTTTCAGCTAAGAAGGCCATACTAATATTTGATTCAGTTTTCTGTTCAGCAGCTTTATCACCTAGTAATAAGCGTTCGATATAACGTGCTAAAACATCAACTTCAAGGTTGACCTTGCTACCCACTTGCCACGTTCCAATATTAGTACGCTCTGCTGTGTGTGGGATGAGGTTTAAACTTAAAATATTACCGCGTAAATGATTAATCGTTAAGCTAATACCATCTACAGTTACTGAACCCTTCTCTGCCAGATATTTAGCAAGTTCTACAGGCGCAGTCACTTCAAAATAAATTGAGCGAGCATCTTCACGTACTAGGGTAATTTCACCTACACCATCAACGTGACCACTTACAATGTGTCCACCAAAGCGGGTAGTCGGTAACATGGCTTTTTCTACATTGACACGTTGACCCACTTTCCAGTTACCCAAAGTCGTGCGGTTTAAACTTTCACGAGATACATCAGCCGCATACCAGTTATCACCCCACTCAATCACTGTGAGGCAAATCCCGTTAGTTGCAATTGAGTCACCCAAATGTACATCAGACATATCCAAATCGGTTTGAATACGTAAACGCACATCGCCACCTACACTTTGCAGGCTTTCTACTTTACCTAAACTTTCAATAATGCCTGTAAACATGGCTCAATCTCCAAATCTTTTACACTGCTTAAATTGCAGCGCTTACCAAAGTGCGAGCTGCGTACTGTTACCTGAAGTATCTACACCACCTAGCTCGGCGAAGTGGTAAAGCTGACCTAACAATTGACGTAACGGTGGTCCTGGTTTGGCATGAGTATCTGTAATCACAATAAACTCAAGCACACGTGCACGCTCTGACTGACGTTGTTTACTTACGCGATAACGTGGAACATCTTGAGTAAGTAGAGTCACTTTTCCACGTTCCAGATTGGCCATCAGTAAATCTTTCGGCTCAATGTTACCATCGGTCGAATAACTGGTCAGAATATAACGTGCATTGATGGTTGAAAGTAATTTTTCATACGCATCTTTTGCATGTTTAGAAGAGTTGTATGGACTTGGACGCTCTTTACGCCATGCACGGTCAATACCACTCTTATAACCCTTAGTGTCTGGTGGCGGTAGGTCGACTTGATCCCATAATGTCAACGCATTTAAAACGTGATAGTTACTACTGTAAGCATGCTGATTATAAGGTGGGTCAAGATAGGCTACATCTACTTCAAAACCGCTCATCTGATTTGCTAGATGCTGAGCATCTACACACCACATTTCAGCAGCAGGGCGTTTACGGTCGCCAATCTCACAGAAACGGCTCGGAGTTAACCAAAGTAGTGATTCGATACGCTCTAATGCTGTTTGTGTACGTCCGCCCCACCCTTGGTGGAAGCTTTTAAATACACCACTGGTATTACTCACAAAACTTGCTGAATAGAGTAATGGCGCAAGCAAAGCACTCATTTCTACATCATTAATTGCACCCTGCGCTTGCCATGTTGCAATTTGCTGGCGAATCGCATCGATGCGCATACCATTGCGACGTTTAAAGAATAATCGGTCACGAGATGGATCATAGACATCATCATTACGAGGGCAAAGATTGTGTGTTACCCAGCCTTTAACCTCGGGTAAGCGGTTTAAATAATCAATCGCTTTCTGATAGCCACCCAACTCTTTAAAAGCAGGTGCATCGACACACGCTAAAATTGCATGATTTAACGCATGGCTATAAGGTTCCCAATCATTGGCAATGACACGGTATCCATTTTGACGTGCTAAACGAGAAACCACTCCACTGCCTGCAAAAAAGTCAGCAAAAATCGGGGGGTTCTTTTTCTTGCTATTCAGCGTCCCTGTGATTTCCAGAGCTTCTAAAATCAAGTGGAGCAATCGGCGCTTATTACCCAAGTACGGGACAAGCTGATGGAAAAGATATTCGTCTGTCGTGCGGGCTGCATGACGACGTTTGTGGTATACCGAAGGCTCTGAATTCATACTTTCTCTTGCGTAGGGATTAACCTTAAGCGTATATCTTGATCAAGTTGTGTTACATCAAGAAGTTTAAAACGAAGTTGCTGTGCCATATATTCAAAATCTGCGTTGAACATGGCTCTTGCACGTTGCCCCAATAAAGTTGGAGCTACATAACTGATCATTTCATCAATCAAGCCTTCTTGCAAAAAGGCACTTGATAATGTCGCGCCAGCCTCGATCAGCACATCATAAATTTGGTATTGCTTAGATAAGGTCTGTAATAGTGTTTTTAAAGACTGAATTTCTAATTGTATCACGCCTAAGTCAGCAAGTTCCTGACGATATGGTCCCATGACCATCACAGTTTCAGGATTTTCTAAAATTTTAGCGGTGAGTGGTAAACGCCCTCTCCGATCTAGAATTACACGTTTTGGCTGAGCAACTGTTTCGATATCAATATTATGAAGTGAACGTACATTAAGTTGGCAGTCATCGGCAATTACAGTTTCAATACCTGTAATCACAGCGCCTGAAAGCGCACGCCAATGTTGGACATCTTGACGGGCAGCAAAACCCGTAATCCACTTCGACTCACCAGATGCCATCGCCGTACGTCCATCAAGACTAGAAGCAACTTTTAATCGTACATATGGCATGCCTATAGACATCGCTTTTAAAAAGCCTTGATTAAGTTGAGCTGCCAAATCTTCACAAATACCGATTTCTACTTCAATACCGGCATTTTTTAATATCTGAACACCTTTACCTGCAACAAGCGGATTAGGATCGGGACATGCCACAACCACTTTTTTAACTTGTGCCTTTACAAGTGCCTCAGCACACGGAGGTGTTCGTCCATAATGAGCACACGGCTCAAGCGTCACATAAGCAGTTGCGCCTTGTGCCTGTTCACCCGCCTCGCGTAAGGCAAAAACTTCAGCATGAGGTTGACCAGCTTTAGGGTGAAAACCTTCACCAATCACCTGATTATCTTTGACGATGACACAACCAACATTTGGATTAGGCTTGGTCGAATAGAGTCCTCGTTTGGCAAGTTCAATGGCTTGCTGCATCCAGTATTGATCTTGTTTTAACTCAGACATAAAAATCTCAAATGATTAGTGTTCACGTTGTTGCATTTGCTCAATTTGGCGGCGAAACGCTTCAACATCCTGAAAGTCTTGATAAACCGAAGCAAAACGAACATAGGCAACGTGGTCAAGTGCAAATAAAGATTGCATGACAATCTCACCAATCGTTCTGGATTTCACATCACGCTCACCCAAACGACGAATTTGCAACTGAATATCGCTGAGAACCGTCTCGATCTGCTCTTGTGTCACTGGACGTTTTTGTAAGGCATGCATAAGCGAACGACGTAGCTTCGCCTCATCGAACGGTTCATTTTTTCCATTCGATTTGATCACACGGGGCATCACCACTTCATAGCTTTCAAAAGTGGTAAAACGTTCACCGCAACTTACACATTCACGACGTCGACGAATCTGACAACCTTCTGCGGCTAGACGCGAATCGATGACTTTACTATCTGCGGCGTTGCAAAATGGACAATGCATAGCGGACTTAATAGGGTCAATTACTTTGACCTAGTGTAGCAAAATTTCTACACTTACAGAACCAGCATTCTATGAGACAAAAAAACAGTCCTGTCCGAGATCAAAGCATCGCTTTGATCACAGCACAAGACTGTTTTTGATATAAGTATTATTAGTGATTATTCAATACGTTCGCCATGTTGGCTTAAGTCCAGACCCATACGTTCATCATCGGAATTAACACGAAGTCCAATGATAAGGTCAATCACTTTAAGAATAATGAAAGTTGCGATACCACTGTAAACCATTGTCGCAAGCACACCTTCGACTTGTACCCACAACTGACCAGCGAATGTTGGTGCTAATGCTACGTTGGCTGCCTTAATGATTTCATCACTATAAAATACGCCAGTTAAAATTGCACCGACAATACCACCTACAGCATGTAAACCAAACGCATCCAAAGCATCATCGGCTTTAAGTAAGCGTTTAAGTGCCGTAATACCCCAGAAGCAGACTACGCCACCAATAAGGCCCATTACTAAAGCTCCGCCTACACCAACAAAACCAGCTGCAGGCGTAATCACAACTAAACCAGCAACAGCTCCAGACGCACCGCCCAATACAGAAGCTTTACCACGGATCATACGTTCTACTACTAACCAAGAGAACGCAGCAGCAGCGGCAGCAACTTGAGTCACTAAAATTGCCATACTTGCACGAGCACCAGCACCTAAAGCACTACCACCGTTAAAGCCAAACCAACCCACCCAAAGTAAACTTGCACCGATTACAGTTAAAGTTAAGTTATGTGGCGCCATAGATTCACGGCCAAGACCAATACGTTTACCAAGCATATAAGCAGCTACTAGACCTGCAACACCGGAGTTAATGTGTACAACCGTACCGCCAGCGAAATCTAATGCACCTGCTTTAAATAACCAGCCATCTGCCGCCCACACCCAGTGAGTAATTGGCGCATAAACCACAAGTACCCAAATTGCAATGAATGCCATGAAAGCTGAATATTTCATACGGTCAGCAATCGAGCCACTCAAAATTGCGACAGTAATGATGGCGAAAGTCATTTGGAAAATAACAAAGAGGCTTTCAGGAATTGTTCCACTTAGTGCATCAAAAGCGACGCCATTGAGCATTGCTTTAGACAAATCACCAAAGTATGCACCTGTGCCAGAGAACGCGATTGAATAACCTGCAATCACCCAGAGCAAACTTACTAAAATTGCAGCAGAAAGGCTAAACATCATAGTGCTTAAGACATTTTTCTTACGGACCATACCACCATAAAATAACGCCAAGCCTGGAATTGTCATCAACAGAACCAAAGCTGTTGAAATTAAAATCCAAGATGTATCACCGGTATCGAGTTTTGCAGTCGGTGTCGGAGCGGCCGGAGTTTCCTCAGCTGCTGGTGCCGCTGCAATTGTTGCAGGAGCTTCAGACGTTGATGTTGCTGTAACCTCAGATGTTGGTGTTGTTACAGTCTCTTCTGCCCAAGCGGCAGTACCACCCAAAAGTGCGCCGGTTAAACTCAGCGCCATAAGCATTTTTTTCATTCGTGTCCCCCAACCTCATTTGCGAGCTATTTATTGCTCAGCAAGCTTTGTGCCAATTTAGACAGCATCTGGTCCTGTTTCACCTGTACGGATACGGATGACTTGTTCCAGATTAGTCACAAAAATCTTACCGTCGCCGATTTTTCCAGTGCTTGCCACACGTGTAATTGACTCAATTACCGCGTCGACCATTTCATCACTAATCGCAATTTCGATTTTTACTTTAGGTAAGAAATCAACCACATACTCAGCGCCGCGGTAAAGTTCTGTATGTCCTTTTTGACGACCAAAACCTTTAACTTCAGTTACGGTAATCCCTTGTACACCAATGTCAGAGAGTGCTTCACGCACATCATCCAATTTAAACGGTTTTACAATTGCAGTTACAAGCTTCATGTTTGTTTCCTTCGGCTTCTTTTCACCAGTAAGGTTTTATGTTCAATTTTCATGCCAATATTTCAAAGGTTGGAGGATATGAATCTTTTGCATGAGCTTTCTTTATAACCTATTTAGTTATCAAGATGTAGATGAGCAACTAAAAATAAAATGAATTTTCAGTCCTGTTTTTATTTCAATTTATCGTTATGACATGGCTAAAAGCCAAGAAGCCTATATCCTAGATTCAAGCAGTGTTAAACTGGCGAGCATAAGGTAATACAACAGTTTGGATATCTCATGCTAGAAACTCTATTACAGGCCATCTTGGAACAAATTGACGAGCCTAAAAAAGATTTAGAAAAAAACTTACGTGCATTATTAAATGAAACTGTCGAGAAATTAGATCTTGTCTCTAAACAAGAAATCGAAAGACAAAAAACAGCCCTTCATTTAGCCAATCAACGTTTAGAAGCGCTACAAAAACAAGTCAGTCTATTAGAAGAAGCTTTAAAGAATAAAAAATAAGCACCAACGTAGCGCACTTATACTTTACAACGATTAAAAATGAAGCACCATAATGGAACAATAAGATGTCTTTTTCTAAAATTTATACTCGGGGACTTTTAGGATTACATGCGCCTCTCATTGAGGTTGAGGTGCATGTGAGTCAAGGCTTACCCTCTCTGACTATCGTAGGCTTAGCGGAAGCAGCAGTTAGGGAAAGTAAGGATAGGGTTCGCTCAGCTATTATTAACAGTGGATTTCAATTTCCAACTAAGCGGCTGACCATTAACCTTGCTCCTGCAGATTTGCCCAAAGATGGTTCACGGCTAGATTTACCAATTGCTTTAGGCATCTTAATTGCCTCTGGTCAACTTCCGGAAAACTGCACAGAAGACTTTGAATTTATTGGAGAGTTAGCTCTAGACGGTCATGTAAGACCTGTGTCAGGTGCCTTAACTTTAGCAATGGCATGCCAGCAAGCTCAGCATAAAATCGTTTTACCAGTCGATAATAGCCAAGATATTAGCCATTTACCTAATCTTGAGTGTTATCCGGTTAACCATTTAAAAGAGGTATGTGAGCACTTTTTAGGCACACAAAAGCTAGCTCATGCGCAGCCAAGTGCCCATTCAAATGAAATGCCCTATAAATTTGACCTTGCAGATGTTAAAGGTCAGCTACGGCCACGGCGTGCACTAGAAATTGCTGCCGCTGGGGGACACTCCCTGCTCTTTAAAGGACCACCAGGCACAGGTAAAACTTTATTGGCTTCACGCCTGCCTTCCATTTTACCGCCACTTTCTACTCAAGAAACTCTTGAAGTTGCAAGTATTTATTCTATTTCAAATACACCACATACTTTTGGGCAGCGTCCATTTCGCGCGCCCCACCATACAGCATCAGCAATTGCACTGGTTGGGGGCGGTTCACACCCTAAACCGGGTGAAATTACTTTATCTCATTTAGGTGTTCTATTTTTAGATGAACTTCCCGAGTTTGACAGAAAGGTTCTAGAAGTCTTACGCCAACCGCTTGAGTCAAAAGAAATCATTATTTCACGTGCGGCTCGGCAAATTACTTATCCTGCGAACTTTCAGCTCATTGCAGCAATGAATCCTTGTCCATGTGGGTATGCATTTAATCAAGATAGCCGTTGTCAGTGTTCTCCAGAAAGCATTAAGCGCTATCAAAATCGTATATCGGGACCGTTACTCGATCGTATCGATTTACATATTGATGTACCGCCATTAAAAGCTCAGGAACTGCAAGATCCAACACCTGCTGAAGACTCCAATAGTGTTCGACAACGTGTGATTTCTGCTTATGAGCAACAAATGCAAAGACAGGATTGTTTGAATCAGGCGCTCTCGCCCAAACAACTGGAACAATATGCCGTTCTCGATAGTACTTCACAGCGAATGATTGAAATGGCTCAGCAACGTTTAAATTTATCTGCTCGTGCTTATCATCGTGTTTTACGGGTTGCTCGTACTATTGCTGATTTGGCCCAAAGTGAGGTCATTCAAAGTCCTCATCTTACAGAAGCACTCTCTTATCGAGGTAATCACTCTTAAAATAAAACAGCGGATTTTGAGTCCGCTGTTCTTTTATTAAAGAGCTTCATTTAAGGTCTCAATTAGAGAAGTGATTTCTTTCTCTGATAAAGCTGCAAAACCAAAGCGAATACAATGATTAGCACACTCTTTCTGTTTAAACTTCTGCTCTGTATCAATGTTGAGTTCTTTTAGCTTTATGAGCTGATCTTGATTAAATGATTTCTGAAACTTTACCCACAAAGCCATTCCACCCGCAGGCGGTTGTATCTGAATACTCTCAGCAAAAACTCTTTGAAACTCAGCTAACGCATAGTCTCGACGTAACTGATAAAACTTTTTCATTTTACGGATGTGTCGCTTGATTTCCCCTCTTTGCATTAAATCGGCTAAAGCGAGTTCCGTAATATTATTGCCCTGCCGATCAATCAATAAAATATCTTCAGTAATGGTTTGAATGATGGTTGGAGCTGCCACGATGTAACCTAACCGAATACCGGGTGCAAAAACTTTAGACAATGAACCTACATGAATAACCAACTCAGAATGGGGCAAACTTGCTAAGGGTGGCATAGGCCGGCTGTCATAGTGGAATTCGTGGTCATAGTCATCTTCAATAATGTAAAACCCCCATTTTTTTGAAAGTTCTAAGAGTTGAAGACGGCGGCTCATTGTCATGGTAATGGTTGTAGGGTACTGATGATGTGGCGTTGTATAAATTGCTGCAACCGAGTGTTCTTTTAAAATCCGTTCGAGTTCTTCAATAACAATACCTTGTTCATCTAATTTGACAGAAACCACTTGAAAGCCATTTGATTGAAATGCTTTAAAGGCAGATGGGTAATATAATTCCTCAACGACGATGACACCCTGCCGATTGGGTAATGCACGAGAGGCAAGAAAAATTCCCATCTGGCTTCCACGTACAACACAAATCTCATCTTCCGCAACATTCATGAAACGTTCCATCGACAACATTTGTTTTAAAGCCTGCCTTAGTTCAGCCATACCACGTGGGTCACCATATCCCATGTACTGGTTTTGAGTAATTTTAATGAGTGCGTGCCGATAGGCCCTCGAAAACAATTCATAGGGAATAAGCCTCGGATCTGGCACACCATCGTTATGGGGCCGCTGAGCAACTTGTTGAATTATTGGTTTATTACTAACTTTTCGATCAGCTCTTGGCTCTATTTGAGGCTTTTTTTCCGGTAAAACATCTGCCACAAATGTGCCTTTTCGAGGCCGAGTCACAAGCCAACCTTGAGCCTCCAATTCTTCATAAACTGCTTGTACCGTTTTTCGATTAATTCCTAATTCTTTTGACAGGCTGCGAGACCCCGGCAGCATAGTGCCCTGTACTAAACGGCCACTCAAAATTTCCTGACTAATCAAGTTGGTCAGTTTTAGAAAAACCGTTTTTTCTTCTCTTTCATCAATGCGGAAATGTATTTGCCAAGGTCTTAGCATATTCGCCCCATCTGGACCATATAACTTATAAAAACTGGATGTATTGATCCATCCAGTTGTTTTTTATTCTGCCTTCACCTACTTAATTTGGTCAACTGGACTGGAGAAGAGATGAAGACTGCTTCTGTAAACAAACACGACTTGATGCAACACGCACAGCAAGACATGCAAAAGTGGATTAGCGACTTAGATTTAACAGACCGTCAAAAGCTTGCACTGACTTGCCGTATTTTATTTGATCATGGGCATGACGCTGGTTTAGCGGGTCAAATTACATGCCGTAGTGAAAATAAAGAAACCTTTATTACTCAACGTTTCGGTTTAGGTTTTGATGAAATTACTGCTTCAAACTTGCTTGAGGTGAATCAGGACTTAGAACCCATCAATCAAGAAGGCATGGCAAACCCAGCCAACCGTTTCCACACATGGATTTATAAAGAACACCCAGAGGTGAACTGTATTATCCATACGCATCCAACGTATGTAGCGGCCCTGTCAATGCTACAGATTCCACTTATGATTTCCCAAATGGACGTCTGCGCGCTGTACGAAGACTGCTCATTTGTAGGTCATTGGCCAGGAGTTCCTGTAGGTAATGAAGAAGGTATTTTGATTTCTTCTGCTCTGGGTAAAAACCGCGCTGTTTTGTTGTCTCATCATGGTCAATTGGTCACAGGAAAAACCATTGAAGAAGCATGTAACTTGGCTCTTTTAATTGAACGCGCAGCTCAACTGCAACTTTTAGCCATGTCTGCCGGACAAATTCAGCCTATCCCCCACGCTTTGGCAGCAGAAGCCCATGATTGGGTGTCTACCGATAAACGCAACAAAGTGAACTTTGCTTACTACGCACGTAAAGCTTTGAAAAAACATTCTGACTGTATTTAAAAAGAGACCTCGACTATGAAATTAAATGGCATTATTGGCTACCCTGTTACTCCCTTTTCTGATGACAACACTATCAATCTTCCTGTTCTAAAACAAATGCTGGATTTGCTTATTGAAAATGGCTGCGACGCGATTGCACCTTTAGGCAGTACAGGTGAAAGCGCTTATCTTGAATGGGATGAATGGTGCTTAGTCGCGAAAACTTCAATTGAAAGCATTAATAAGCGCGTGCCTGTCATTATTGGGATTTCAGAACTCACCACTGATCAAGCCATCAAAAAAGCCCAAATCGCGCAAAGCTATGGTGCAGATGCACTTATGGTGATTCCTGTATCTTATTGGAAGCTAACAGACCAAGAGATTTTTGAATATTACCAAGCAATTGCTCAAGCAACGACTTTACCGATTATGATTTATAATAACCCTGCAACCAGTGGTGTTGATATGTCTCCTGAATTAATGGTGCGCATGTTTAACAACATTGCAAATATTATGATGGTAAAAGAAAGCAGCGGCGATATTCAGCGCATGCATAAAATTTATGAGCTATCAAAAGGTGAACTTCCGTTTTATAACGGCTGTAACCCTCTAGCTTTAGAAGCTTTACGCGCAGGAGCAAGCGGTTGGTGTACAGCAGCACCCAATCTGTTAGGTCAAGGACCTCAACAGCTCATTGAACATGTAAAAAATGGTGAACTGGAACAGGCCCAGAAGTCATTTTATCAGCAACTTCCTCTACTACGCTTTATTGTAAATGGTGGTCTGCCTAAAACGATTAAAGCAGGATTACAACTAAAAGGTGTCGCTGCAGGCGCACCACGCAAGCCGTTGACCAAAGCCACGGATATTGAGCTTAACCAGTTAAAACAACTACTTTCTGAAATAGAAAACTAATAAAAAAGCGGGTTTATTGACCCGCTTTTTTAAAACCCCAACTTAGAATGTTTTAGTTAAACTAAACACTAAACCTGTGTCATAAGGTTTTTTCTGAGCATCAGTCATGCCAGAAGTACTAATATCTGTACCGACAACATCTAGCTCAGCAACAATACCCAAGATGTTATAGTTTACGCCGACTTTATAATCAATATAGCTATCATCTTTACCAGGGCCACCTGCAACTACAGCTAAAGCATCTTTATTTTTGAATTTGTTATATCCAACTGAGGCAAGTCCTGTAAATCCTGTGTCTGCAATTGGTGCCGAATAACCGATATTAAAATACCAGAATTGCTTAGAATTAGCCCAGTAGTCATCTGAATAGTTCACACCTACACTAATTGCATCGCCTTTAAGTAAAGAATTAGCAAAAGTTAATTTACCGTAAACTTCATTAAAATCTAGACCATTTTTACCATCATAACCTATGCCATTACGGTCAAAACTATGACCAGCACCAATATAACCATAATGAATTATGCCGACATCATACGTTGGTGCAAGCGTATCGGATAATTTTAAAGTATTGGTATATCCCAAAGCGACATCGGTCTCTGTTGAGTTTCCTGTTACACCAAAATCAACACTTGAGCCCCAAAGTGATAAATAAGCTCCAGACTTATGAGAGAAAGTGAAACCACCTTGAATAGCTGGATTATTTGAAGACTGCGTAACTCCACGGAAGCGATAATCTGTAGTAGCAGCCACACTACCAGTTGCGGTGATGCCGTAAAAAGATGGAGCATCTTCAGCCATAACCATGGTTGAACCTGCCGTGAGTACGCCGAATGTTACTGCTTTAAGTGCAAACTTCATCATTTTGATCTCCCCCACAATGAACGCACGATTTATATGACTTAAACAAATTTTGTTACTTAAGCTTTAGCAATTGCTGTGCCAAGTTCATATTTGGTATCGCTACACTTCATTAATTTAGAGACTAAAAAACTTATACAACGCGAAAAATAAGAAACTCCTAAATAATTATTTTTATATATAACAATAAAGTATGAATAGTTTTTTTTGCGTAAAATATAAAGAAGACATGAGAAAACACCTTATCGGAAATAATCAAGCCGAGATCGGTAGTATTGAATGGTAAGGTGTAAAGTCTCTATTTCATTTCTACATAAAGAGATAAAAACTCCATAAATTTATTAGTACAGAGCCTCTTTATTTAACCCTTATTTTTATTTATGAACCATTTTGGGCTTTTTCCGCACGAAAATATAAATGAAAAATAAATTGCACAAATTTCATGCAAATTATCGCACTAAATTTGATCGATAGAGTCTAGGGCTTTCTGGCGTTGCTTTCGTCTCTGTTTTAAACAATTTTTTGATATAAAAATGTTATAAAGTAACAATATAGAGTGAGATTACTAAAAATTGCTCAAGAAAATTGCTTAAGAAGAGATTAAAAAGTAAACATATCAAACAAAAAAGAGTAAAAATTGAACACAAAAATCAAGTATTTTTAAAATTTTCACATAAGAAAAAATGGTAAAATTCAACTAAAAAATAAATTACTTTTTTCATTTTAAACAATAAATTAACTATAAAAATTTAAAAATAAATTCAGTTAAACTTCCCTACCACATTAATCAAATCCTGCATAGCATATATAAAATAAAATGAACAAAAATATATCTTTTTTATAGATTACTTATACAATTGATGGAAATCCTAGGCCCTGAACAATAAAAAGGCACAGGATTTATCGTTTTTATGAGGTTCTTTAAATATGCTAAAAGCACAAAAACTTACATTAGCAGTTCTCATTTCTGCGGCAATAATTTCCTCAGCTCAGGCAAGCGAGCAAAGTGAGGCAAAAGGATTTGTTGAAGATGCGAACGGTTCTATTCTCTTCCGTACAGGTTATCTAACTCGTGACAAAAAACAGGGCGCGAAAGATACCAGCTCAGTTGCTCAATCAGCAATTGTAAGTATCGAATCTGGCTTTACCCCTGGTATCGTTGGTTTCGGTGTAGGCGTTGTTGGTGATGGATCATTTAAAATTGGCGAAAACAAAAACGCTGGAAACCAAATGATTCCAAAACACAACGATGGTTCAGCTTACGACCACTGGGCTCGTGGTGGTGGCAGCGTTAAGGCACGTTTCTCGAATACAACAGTACGTTACGGTACTCAAGTACTCGACTTACCAGTCCTTGCAAGTAATACAGGACGTATGGTTCCTGAATACTTCACAGGTACTTTATTAACTAGCCATGAAATCAAGAACCTTGAGGTTGTTGCTGGTAAATTTACTAAAGACCAAATGTCTGACCAAATCAATACCGATGCGGATGCTTCTGGCAGAGGTCTTGACCGTGCAATTGTTTGGGGTGCTAAATATAAGTTTAATGATAACTTAAATGCATCTTATTATGGCTTAGACAGCAAAAATGCTCTTGAACGCCATTATGCTAATGTTAACTTTAAACAACCTTTAGCAAATGACAGTTCATTAACTTATGATTTTAGTGGATACCATACTAAGTTTGATGCAAATGCACACACTTATTCAGCAACTGGAACTGTAGCACCAAATTATGCTGCGGATGGTATAGCTGGCGAAGAAAAGACCAATAATATTTGGGCTATTTCAGGAACTTATGCGACTGGTCCACATAGTGTGATGTTAGCATATCAACAAAACACTGGTAATGTTGGTTACGACTATGGCCAAAATGCTGATGGTTTCCAAAGTATTTATTTGCCAAACTCTTATATGTCTGATTTCATCGGTAACCACGAGAAATCTGCTCAAATTCAATACAATGTTGATTTTGGCAAGTTAGGCGTATTACCTGGTTTAAACTGGACCACTGCATTTGTATATGGTTGGGACATCAAGGTTAGAAATGTAACTGATGATGCTCAAGAACGCGAATTCTTTAACCAAGTGAAATACACAGTTCAAAGTGGTTTTGCTAAAGATGCAAGCCTTCGTATTCGTAACTCTTACTACCGTGCAAGTGATGCTTACCAAGGCGCTTACATCGGTGATACCAATGAATGGCGTATTTTCTTAGATATTCCTGTGAAATTATTCTAATTCACAGATTTATCAAGCATAAAAAAACCTACCTCTGGTCACACAGGTAGGTTTTTTATTAAGCCCAGAATATCAATTGCGACGCTCTAGGCTTAAAAATTAGAGCTTATTTTTTAGCAGCTTCGATTGCTTTCAATACTTCCGCTTTAGCAACGTCAGCACCTTCCCAACCGCTGATTTTCACCCATTTGCCTGGTTCTAAATCTTTATAGTGGCTGAAGAAATGCTCAACTTGGCTAATCAACAATGGAGGAAGATCTGTATATTCCTGAACGTCTTTGTAAAGTGGAGATAATTTTTCGTGTGGAACAGCGATTAATTTCGCATCGATACCACCGTCATCTTCCATGTTTAATTTGCCCACTGGACGGCAACGAATTACAGAACCAGCAGCAACAGGATGTGGAGTTACAACAAGTACGTCTAATGGGTCACCATCTTCAGACAAAGTATTTGGTACATAACCGTAGTTTGCTGGATAGAACATTGCTGTACCCATAAAACGGTCTACAAACAATGCATCAGAATCTTTGTCAATTTCATATTTAATTGGCGCTGCATTTGCAGGAATTTCAATGATGACATAGATGTCATTTGGTGCATCTTTACCTGCTGGGATATTGCTGTAACTCATATCAATACTCTTTCGTTATGAAGTCAGATGTAAAATCCACTCGATTATAACGTGGATATCATCAAAATGATGCCGATTATACAATGCGCACACGCGAAAGTTGATATGAATGGTGACAGAATGACACTCAAGTCAACTTAATTGTCACGATCAACAAGAATATTGGGCATAACAATGATAAAAACCAGACGATAGAGCGTAAAGTAGCCCAATTACTTAAGTAACAAATGCCATAAATCACACGTAAAATAATATAGGCCCAGCCCAATCTTAAAATAAAGTATTCAGGAACCACCATATATTCAGCCATCAAAATAGCTGTTAAAAATAAAGGTAAACTTTCAAAACTGTTTTGTTGTACTGCATTTGCCCGAGCAGCGATACCCTTTGTATTAGCAAGAAAGTCTCTTGGGTTCTGATTATCTACGGGCTGAAAACCACCGGTAAATTTTGCAATCACGGTAAATGCGTATGGCAGCAAACATGCCACTAAAATAATATAGATAATGCTGCTGATGCCGTGCATAGTGCCATCCATCACTGAAAATACTGTTGATCATGCTATCATAACTCATCGTTTTTACCTGAAATTTTATGCAACCGCATGTCATCACTGATTTATAGGGCTATGTATGCAACAACCTGATCAAAAAGAATTGTTCGAGGTCTTAGAAAAACAAAAGAAGAACCAGCTTCAGGTAGATCGTATATTCAAAATTGTATTACCGATCGTCGCTTTTTTACTGAGTGTAATTTGTGCGAATTTTAATTGGCAATCTACACTGGGTACCTTCGTGATCTTAACAGTGACCTTTATTGCTGTGGGTGTAAAAAGACTTCCTTTGTGGCACTGGCTCATTGTGATTACCATATATTGTCTTGTAGATAATTACCTCAGTTATGGTCAACTTGATGTAACTCACTTACGTCTACAACTCGGTACCATGTTAGTTTTTGTTGGTATGGTCGGAATTGGTCGTCCTTATGTAGATCGTTGGTTTATGAAAAACCATTAAACTAAAAAAAGCGCCTTACGGCGCTTTTTTTATTCATCATTACGCAGGTTTACGCAAATCTTTACGTAAAATTTTGCCTACATTTGATTTTGGTAATTCATCCATAAACTCAACATAACGAGGGCGTTTATAGCCTGTTAAGTTTTCTTTAGCAAAGTTCAAAACTTCTTCTGTGGTTAAGCTTGGATCTTTTTTCACAATAAAGAGTTTTGGCACTTCACCTGATTTTTCATCTGGAACACCAATTGCAGCAACTTCCAATACTTTTGGATGTTTAGCAATCACTTCTTCAATTTCACTTGGATAAACGTTAAAGCCAGAAACCAAAATCATATCTTTTTTACGGTCTACAATTTTGACGTATCCACGGCTGTCCATTACACCAATGTCACCGGTACGGAAGAAACCATCTGCTGTCATGACTTTAGCAGTCTCATCTGGACGGTTCCAATAGCCTTTCATGACTTGAGGACCACGAATTGAGATTTCCCCTTGTTCACCCAAAGGTACTTCTTTTCCGTCATCATCTAAAATTGCAACCTCAGTTAACGGTAATGGAATACCAATAGTGCCACTAAATTCAGTAGATGCAGGTGGATTCGCAGTTGCAACTGGTGAAGTTTCTGATAAGCCATAACCTTCAATAATGGTTGTACCAGTAATTTTCTTCCAAGCTTCTGCTGTAGATGGCAGCACTGCCATACCACCGCCCATAGCCATTTTTAAGTTGCTATGGTCAAGTTGCTTGAACTCTTCATTATTCACCAAAGCATTAAATAATGTATTTACTGCAGGGAAGAAAGAAGGTTGATATTTACGTAATTCCTTAATCACAGCCGGTAAGTCACGCGGGTTCGGAATTAAGATATTTGCCTGCCCTTTGTACATACCGTACATTGCACAAACCATGAACGCAAAAATATGGTAAAGCGGTAATGCACAAACAATACGATCGCCTTTAGCACCATCGTTTGCACCGAATTTGCTTTGGAAAATACCGTCACACTGTAAAAGGTTGGCAACCAAATTGCGGTGAGTCAGCTCAGCACCTTTTGAAACACCCGTTGTACCACCGGTATATTGAAGCACGGCAGTATCACTTAAAGTTAAAGTCGGACGTTTATAATTGCTTGGATTTTCTTTATTTAATGCACTGTTAAATTTAACATGCCCAGGAATATTCCAAGCTGGAATTTGTTTACGGACTTTACGTAAAACAAAGTTCACCAAAGTACCTTTCAGTGTTCCTAGCATATCTCCGACAGAAGCAACAACCACATGCTTCACTGGAGTTTTACCCAAAATGCTTTGGTAAACACTTGCAAAGTTCTCGATAATAACGAGCACTTCTGCACCTGAGTCATTTAACTGATGCTCAAGTTCACGCGCAGTATATAGTGGGTTAACATTCACTAAAACCAAGCCTGCACGTAAGACTGCCAATGCCACTACAGGATACTGCAGCACGTTTGGCATCATTACTGCCACACGCGTACCTTTTGCTAACCCCAAATTTTGCAAATAGGTCGCGAACTTACGGCTTGCAAGCTCCAACTCGTTAAATGACATGGCTTTATCCATAAAGATAAAGGCATCACGAGAACCAAATTTTTGGAAATTACGCTCAAAAATATCAACAAGTGAGGTATTTTCTGCAGGCAATGCTACTGTTTCTGGAATCCCTGTCTTTTGGTATTCTGCAAACCAAATCTTTTCCATAATGCCATTATCTCCGATTCGTAATCCTTAGTAATAACTGTTATTCAATGCCCCAGCTATTCTTTAGCTTCTTGGTGCCAGAACATATTTAAAACTTATTGGCACATTCATGACACTTTCGAACAAGATTATGAGACAGAAGTTTTGACAATTTAAGCCTGCCAAATTTTTTGCATGGAGTACAAATTACGTACTCCAAATTGCTGCCCTTTTAATCATTATTCAATACCAACAAGTTCAGTTCATTGCTTGAACATGTTGCCATATATAGCGTATTTATGTTGCCAGACGCTAGCTTTATCTCTGAATCAACAGTTTATTTGCTTTTTGATATCCACGTGGTAAGAGCTGACCTTTCGAAGCACGTTTACCCATGTATTTTTGTAGATCATCACCTTTTAATTTGAGATGTTGTTGACCTGCAACCACCTGAATTATTTCATCTAAGTTCAGGGTTGTCATGGATAAAATTTGCTCTTTTCCTTCAAGTTGTATCAACTTATTACCTTTACCTTTATTTAAATTTGGTAGCTCTGCCAAATCTAAAATTAACAAACGCCCTGCTGAGCTCAGTACAGCCAAATGCGTCATGTTTTGGGCAGAAATGAGTGGTAAAGCCTTTGCCTTATCCGGAACCGTTAAGAATGTCTTACCGGCTTTCGCATTGGTATCTAATTGCTTGGTTTGCGTTTTAAAACCATAACCTGCCGAACTTGCAGCAATCAACTCAGACTCATCATCATCTAAATAAACCTGAATAAACGATACGCCACTTGCTGGTGATAATTTAGAACTTAATGGATCCCCCAAGCCTCTTGCTGAAGGTAAGTTACTAATTGGCAAGGCATAGCTGCGCCCTGTTTCATCAAGGAAGTAAACTCGCTGATTGGTTTTCCCGACAGCATGACTTAAATATTGGTCCCCAGCACGGTAGTTCAGATTTTCAGCATCCACATCCGCACCTTTTGCCGCACGAACCCAGCCTGCTTCAGACAAAACGACTGTTACCGTTTCAGCTGGCATTAAATCCTGTTCTTTAATTTGAACCGCTTCAGCACGTGCAACAATTGGAGAACGGCGCTCATCACCGAACTTTTTCGCATCTTCTTTTAATTCACTGATAATCAGGTTTTTTAAAGATTCAGGATTTTCGAGTTGTTCACGAATAATGGCAGCTTTCGCGGAAAGCTCATCTTGTTCATGACGAATTTCCATCTCTTCAAGCTTGGCCAAATGACGTAATTTAAGCTCTAAAATCGCTTCGGCCTGTATCTCATCAATATTGAAGTGTTCCATCAAGACTGGCTTAGGCTGGTCTTCTTCACGAATAATACGAATGACTGTATCAATATCGAGATAAGCAATTAAAAGACCTGCCAAAATATGGAGGCGCTTTTCAATACGGTTTAAATGGTACTGCAAACGACGAGTTACCGTTTTTTTACGGATCTCGATCCATTCAAGCAAAATACGACGAATTGATTTCACCTGAGGACGGCCATCTTCGCCAATCATGTTTAAATTGACACGATAGCTTGATTCTAAATCGGTGGTCGCAAATAAGTGACTCATTACTGCTTCCGCATCAATACGGTTAGAGCGCAGTACAATCACGAGTCGTGTCGGGTTTTCATGATCCGATTCATCACGCACATCAACGACTAATGGCAGCTTTTTAGCCTGCATTTGGTCAGCAATTTGGGTAATTACCTTAGAACCAGAGACTTGATATGGGAGCTCAGTAATTACGATTTCATTTTTCTCAATGGTATATACCGCTCGCATACGGTAACTACCACGACCAGTGGTCTGGATTTTGAGTAATTCTTCTGGCGGGGTAATAATTTCAGCTTTGGTTGGCAAATCCGGAGCCGGAATATATTCAGCTAATTTTTCGTCCGAGGTTTGCGGATTACGGATTAAAGCAATTGTGCCTTTTACAACTTCACGCAAATTATGTGGCGGGATATCAGTTGCCATCCCGACAGCAATACCTGTCGTACCATTAAGAAGAATATTAGGTACACGTGCAGGTAAAGTGATCGGTTCTTTTAAAGAACCATCAAAGTTATCTTGCCATTCGCTAGTGCCCTGACCTAATTCGCTCAGCAATAATTCACTATAAGCCGAGAGTTTGGCTTCGGTATAACGCATCGCAGCAAAAGATTTAGGATCATCTGGTGAACCCCAGTTCCCCTGTCCTTCAATTAGCGGATAACGATAACTAAATGGCTGAGCCATGAGTACCATGGCTTCATAACATGCCGAGTCACCATGTGGGTGGTATTTACCAAGTACATCACCCACTGTACGCGCTGATTTTTTTGGCTTGCCACTGCTTTTTAAGCCTAGCTCGCTCATGGCATAGACAATACGGCGCTGTACGGGCTTTAAGCCATCACTGATATGCGGCAATGCACGGTCCATAATGACGTACATGGCATAATTCAAGTAAGCCTGTTCAGTAAATTCGGCTACAGAGCGGTTTTCTGTCGCATGATGCGCAAGGCTGGTCATAGTCAGCTTATCTTCCAAATCAGTCGTTATTTTAAGTGTGTATTATGCTAAGTGGGCTATGTTACAGACACAAGGGGGACTCTGTCACCTGAGCGTCAAATTGTGTCTTATCTCTCTATATTTTTAGTTACTTGCTATAAAGTTAGGCAAAAACTATAGCCCAATCGACTCTAGTCTTTTACCTTGAGTCTCTTCACCTAATATCAAAATCACTAAAGCTACGGCAAGTAAAACCACAGTAAACATCATAAAAACGTGATTAAAGCCGTTTTTAGCAACCATCATATGTGTCACGACCATTGGCGCGACAATTCCACCGATACGCCCCATTGCCGATGCCCAGCCTGACCCGAAAGCCCGAATATTGGCTGGATATTGTTCTGGTGTATAGGTATATAACACTCCCCATGCACCCAAATTAAAGAATGACATGAGACAGCCCCAGAACATAATGCTATTTACACTGTCGGCTTGTCCAAAGAAATATGCCGATAAAGCACAAAAACCGATAAATGCGGCAAGTGTAATTTTTCGACCTAAACGCTCGACAAACCAAGCAGCCGCCAAGTAGCCCGGTAACTGCGCCAAAATCATAAGCAATACATATTCAAATGATTTGACAATGTCATAGCCTTGTTTCACCAATAAACTCGGCAACCACGTAAAGATGCCGTAATAGGAATACACAATGCCAAACCAGATTAGCCAGAGCATTAAACTTCTACGAGCAAATTGACCACTCCAGAGCTGTTTAAATGAAACTTTTTGTCGCATCGCCACAGGCACGACTTCAATATGGTGAACAATTTGCACACATGCTTCGGCTTCTAGTTTTTGTACCAGTGCATGCGCTTCTTCAATACGACCACGGTTAATCAAATACGGTATCGACTCAGGGACTTTTTTCCAAATCACTAAAATATAAATAAGTGGAAGTCCACCTATAAGAAAGGCAATATGCCAACCAAATTTAGGAATAATAAAATAAGAAATGAGCGCAGCAACCAGCCAGCCTAATCCCCAAAAACTTTCAAGCAGAACGATAAATCTTCCACGAACATGAGCAGGCACATACTCACTGACCAGTGTGACTGCTACAGGTAATTGACCACCTAGCCCCAACCCAACAATAAACCGAAAAATTAATAGCCACTTTAGATCAGGGGCAAAAGCACATAACGCAGTCGCAATACTATAAATTGCCATTGTCATCGCAAAGACAGTTTTACGGCCAAAACGATCTGCCAAGGCACCAGAACAAACTGCGCCTATAGCCATGCCTACAAAGCCAATACTGACAATCCAACCGCTTTCAACTGGTGTTAATGACCAGTCTTTAACAAGGGTTGTCATAATAAAAGCGATAATGCCGGTATCCATCGCATCAAACATCCAACCTAAACCCACTACCCATAAAAGCGTGTAGTGAAATTTGCCAATTGGAAGATTTTGTATACGTGAAACCAGATCCATAGGATTAACTCTACTGGAAAGAATAAGTGGACAAGACCATATATAGAATTGTTATATCATGCCCACATAAAATTCTGCATGATTAATGTTCGTCGGTTGAAGAAGCCGACTCCGCATCATCATCTTTATAAATAAATTTAGGCATTTCTAAACCAAAATAAATGGCAATTAAACGAAGCGTAAAACCAAATACTAAGGTTGAAATAACGGTAAGTTCTAAACTTAAACCTAAATCCAGACAGACCCAATAACAAATAACTGCAACAAAAGAAATACTTGCATAAAGCTCACGGCGGAAAACAAACGGGACATCGTTACATAAAATGTCACGTAAAATACCACCCGAAACTCCTGTTAAAACGCCTGCTACCGCCGACACAACAAAGCCATGTCCCATCTGTAAGGCAATCTGACAACCAATAATGGTAAATCCGATTAAGCCTAACGCATCGAGCACCAAGAAAATGTTATGTAAATGACGCATCCATTTAGCAATAACGATGGTAACAAATGCAGCACAACACGTTAAAACTAAATATTCAGGATGTTTTACCCACGTTAAAGGATAGTGTCCAAGTAGTACATCACGTACAGAGCCACCACCCAAGGCCGTCACACAGGCAATTAGTACAACACCGAACCAGTCCATACTCCGTCGCCCAGCAGACAATGCACCAGTCATGGCTTCGGCAGTAATCGCAATAATATAAATAACGGTGAGTAACATTGCCCTTTCCCTCAGGCCAAACGGTGGGCGTATTTTAAGATAAAGTTATAGGAATTGTGCACAGCATTGCTTAAATTTTTTTCCTGAACCACATATACAAGGTTGTTTCATGGTGACCTGCATATCGACCGTCGGATCAAGGAAAAACCATTGTTGCTGATGAAATACAAAATGTGAAACTTCATGATGAATTTGAGCGCTTTTACCATCATGATAATGGGCCTTGAACTCTACCTGTGCATGGGTTTTATCTAATTTTTCGTTGGCGTTAACCACCTCTAAACCCAACCATTGATTTTGTTTGCTCCATTCCGCAATAGCCTCTTTATCAAGAGCAGTTTGCTGACCTAAAGCCGTCGTTTGCACAATATAATCAATTTGCTGCAATGCAAATGCACTATAACGTGAACGCATAAGCTGCTCTGCGGTGAGTGCTTTTGCTGTGCCTAAATGTAAAGGTTCACAACATTCTGCATAGCTGCCTTTTCCGCATGGACAAGTTTGTTGGGTCATTTGGTACTTCTCAAATAAAAAATAGCTCAAAGTTGAGCTATTTTATGATGTTTCTAAATCTGACACGCAATTTAATCTTTCGATTCATCCTGTTCGATAGAAACAATATGAACTTTCTCGATTTTATGGCCTTCCATGGTTACAACTTCAAAGCGATAACCATCCGCTTCAACAGTTTCACCATTTTCAGGTAAACGGCCTAAATGGAATAACAAATAGCCCGATAAAGTAGAATATTGTTCACTTTCATCAACTAAGTCACGTCCAAGTAAAAGCGATACATGGCGAATATCGGTTGAGCCCTCAAGTATTAACGAACCGTCTTCTAAACTTTCTGCTGCTGCATCTAGTTCGTCTTCATCAGGGAACTCACCCGCAATTGCTTCTAAAATATCAATTGGTGTGGCAATACCTTCAATTGAACCATATTCATTTAGAACAATCGCCATTTGTAAAGGAGCCTGACGTAATTGCTCCATCACCATAAGCACTTGAGCATTTTCATGCACAATAACTGGCTCACGTAAGTGCTTTTGAAAATCGATAACGCCTGTTTCAATAAAGCCATTTAAAACTTTATGTGTAAGCGCAATACCTTCAATATTATCAAGTTCACCACGAGCAACAATTAAACGTGAATGTGTCATCGACATTAAACGTTCTTTTAAAACTTCTGGTTCTTCGTCTAAATCAATCCATTCAAGCTCAGGTCTTGGTGTCATCACTGACTTTACTGGACGTTCAGATAAACCAAGTACACCTTGTACAAGCACACTATGGTAAGCGCCATTTTCTTCATCAAAGACTTCATCAGCAAAAGCTTGAGTTGCCAATACATCTTCTTTATCAGCCGTTTGAGCGTCTGAAGTAGAACCGCTATTTTTACTGCCTAACATACGTAAAACCGCAGAAGCTGTGCGATAACGTAAATCTGTAGTAGTCACTAGCTTCTCTTGGTTGCGACGCATGGTTTGGTTGATCATTTCGACTAAAATTGAGAAACCAATTGCAGCATATAAATAACCCTTCGGAATATGGAAACCAAAACCTTCCACCACCAAAGAGAAACCAATCATCATCAAGAAGCCAAGACATAGAATAACTACTGTTGGGTGTTTATTGACAAAGTCCATGAGTGGTCTTGAAGCCCACAGCATAATACCCACAGCAATCACAACAGCAACCATCATGACTGACAGTTCTTTCACCATACCTACAGCAGTAATTACGCTGTCTAATGAGAATACGGCATCAAGCACAACAATCTGAACGATGACCATCCAGAACGCAGCATGAACAGGATTATCTTCTTTATGAAGTTGTTTACCTTCCATCCGCTCATGCAATTCCATGGTGCCTTTAAAGAGCAAGAACACACCACCGAACAATAAAATCAAATCACGGCCAGAGAATGGATGGCTAAAAATATGGAAAAGTGGTTGGGTGAGTGTCACGACCCAAGCAATTGAAGCTAAGAGGATAAGACGCATTCCCAAAGCGAGTATTAAACCCACTATACGTGCCTTAGTACGTTGTTCTGGTGGCAACTTTTCAGCCAAAATGGCAATAAAGACGAGGTTATCGATCCCTAGTACGATTTCAAGAACAATTAATGTCGCTAGGCCTACCCAAGCAGACGGATCAGACATCCATTCAAAGATCATTGATCCTGCTCCTGTGCTGGGTGGATTTTATCTTTATTGGGCAACGCAAAAGGCATGCCTAGACAAAGGGGGAATAATGTTTTTTTAGGACAAGAAATTAAAACGGAGCGACTACAACCACTACCCATATTTGTTCATATGTTGTTAAACGAATTTTCAGTATAGGCAAGATTTAACATAAATTCATCATTTTTATTTGATCATTATATGTATTCACCAAACCCATACAAAACATGAATCTTTCCTATAAAACTGCTTATAAAGTTGTCATATTTTTTGCTTAGTGTAGACAAGAAATATGAACGTGATAAGGTGAAAATAAAGCAATGAATAGCGTATTAACAATGGCAGTAAATGATTCACCAATAACATCTGTAAAAACAACACAACCTCTTATTGCATTATATTGTGGCTCACGAGCAGGAAATAACCCGATTTATCGCGAAAAGGCAATTGAATTAGCCAGCGGAATTGCTGAACAAGGTTTTGGTTTGGTCTACGGCGGTGCCAGTATTGGTTTAATGGGGCAAGTCGCAGAAAGCGTACTTGCACATGGTGGAGAAGCTGTAGGGGTCATTCCTGAATTTATGCTTGATTATGAAGTGGCGCATGCAGGACTGACCGAGTTGCATGTAGTAGAAACCATGCATGAGCGTAAAGCCATGATGGCAGAGCGCGCGAGTGCTTTTATCGCGCTACCTGGCGGTTTAGGAACATTCGAAGAAATTTTGGAAATTGCGACTTGGGGTCAACTCAATCAGCACCAAAAGCCTATGATTTTATATAACGTAAATGGTTTTTATAATGCATTAATTGCTCAGTTAGACCATGCTGTACAAGAAGGCTTCCTTCCTCTTCAGCATCGAGCTAAATTAATTGTATGTGAAGAAATCGACCAAATTTATAACGTCATTAAAAACTTAAAAATGCCAAAGAGATTTGTTGTTTAATCTCTCTACCTCAACAAAAAAGCGGATTCTTCCGCTTTTTTTATTTTATCTATTTATACTCATTCACTTGAAAGTCCGGTTATATAGCTGCTCTAAATAATAGAAGTTAAACTTACAAAGCGTTTATTCAACATTGACTTACTTTTTTTAAATTCAATTTGTTTTACACTAGGCGAAAACGTTAATTTTCAAATGTTATGAATGCCACGCCAACCCATCAAGCCTTGCAACCCGAATATCGCCTATTGGTTCTTTTGGTTTCCATTGGCTTTTTTATGCAGGCATTAGATACAACAATTGTAAATACTGCCATTCCTGCAATGGCACACCATTTAAATGAAGATCCATTACGTATGCATAGCGTAGTGGTGGCTTATGTTTTATCTGTAGCTGCCTGTATTCCTTTAAGTGGATGGTTGGCCGACCGCTTTGGTGTTAGAAATACGTTTTTATCAGCAATCATTATTTTCACGCTTGCTTCCTTAGGTTGTGGTCTTTCTCAAAGCCTAAATCAGCTTTTATTTTTCCGTGTCATTCAGGGTGTTGGGGGTGCGTTATTACTCCCTGTTGGTCGTTTATCACTTTTAAAAATTATTCCCCGAACTCAATTTTTGGCAGCCATGAGTCTCATGAGTCTGGCAGGTTTACTAGGCCCTTTAGCTGGTCCAACACTAGGTGGTTGGCTCGTTGAAGTTGCAACGTGGCATTGGATCTTTCTTATTAATATTCCAATGGGAGTATTGGGCATATTAATGACATTAAAGGTCATGCCAAATGTAAAAGAGCCTACCGTTAAAACTTTTGACCTTATTGGGTTTGTGCTCTTAGTCATCGCAATGATTGGCTGGTCTTTGGGTATTGAACATCTTGCCTCACCTGAATATTCCAAATGGTTTAGTATTTCTTTATTAGTGGTCGGGGTAGTCGCAACCCTTTGGTATGCCTACCATTCACATACCCATCAAAATGCATTGTTCCGCAGCCGACTCTTTAGAAACAAAATTTACGCGATTGGTATTTTAGGTAATTTCTTTGCCCGCTTTGGTGGTAATGCCTTACCTTTTGTTTTACCACTCATGCTACAGGTCGCTTTTGGTTTTGAACCATTCATTGCGGGATTAATGATGATTCCGTTAGTGTTAGGGTCACTTTTCTCCAAGCCGATTGTTAGACCGATTATTCAGAAAATGGGTTATCGCCGCTTTCTGTTAATTAACACAACCTTAGTGGGTCTATGTATTGCGTCTTTTGCCATTATGACTGTCGACACCCCAACTTGGTTTAGAGCTTTACACTTTTTCTTATTTGGTACATTAAACTCATTACAATTTGTGGGAATGAATACACTCACCTTAAAAGATTTGCCTCAACAAGATGCAAGTAGCGGTAATAGTTTCTTATCAATGATTATGATGCTTTCAATGAGTATTGGTGTTGCACTGGCAGGTACACTCATTAATATATTTACCGATTACTATGGTACAGCACATGTGACAACTGCCTTCCATGTCACCCTGATTTGTTTAGGTTGTATTAATATCATTACCGCACTGATCTTTTGGCAAATTCCCAAAAATACGCCTGTGTAAGCAGTTGCATTTTTAGCGTGGTTTCTCGCTCGCGAATCACGCTATGATGTGAACTTCATATTAATACTGAGTTTTGCATGACCAAGCTGGCAAAAACCTTTTCTGCACCACGCTACAATACCCTCATTGGGATTGTTTTAGCTTGTGTTATGGGGGTTCTCACTTACTTCGGTCTGTTCTACCAGCAAAAAGCTATTGCTCAAGATTATCCAGTTCAAGGCTTTGATGTCTCTCACCATCAAGAAAATATCAACTGGAAAAAAATATCACCCCAAAAATTTCAGTTTGTCTATTTAAAAGCGACTGAAGGCGGTGATTATAAAGATCCAAAATTTCAAGAAAACTGGTTAAAAGCACGCGAACATGGCTTTCATGTCGGGGCTTATCATTTTTACCGTTTATGTCGTGATGGTAAAACACAAGCTGAAAATTTTATTGCAACTGTACCCAACAAAGTTGATGCCCTTCCTCCCGTTATTGATCTGGAATATGACAGCAGCTGTATTAATTCCCATACCAAAGAACAATTACTTAAAGAAATAGGCATCATGCATGACAGCTTAAAGCATCATTATGGTAAACAGCCTATCTTTTATATTTCCAAAACTTTTTACCACATTGTATTAATAGGGAGTTTCCCTAATACTCCTCTTTGGGTCAGAGATTACGAAGGGAAACCTGAGCTGAAAGACAAGCGAAAATGGCTCTTTTGGCAGCATAGTAATCAAGGTAAAATTGAAGGCATGACCAAGCCAGTAGACTTAAATGTTTATGAAGGTTCAGTCAAAGAATGGCACCAATTTTTACAGCAGCAAGGCATCGTGAAAGCACAATAATATGCGCAAAATCATTCATATCGATATGGATGCCTTTTATGCATCGGTCGAATTGCGAGAACGTCCTGATCTAAGGCATCTCCCAGTAGTTATTTCATCGCATCACCCGCGCGCCGTAATTGCAGCTGCTTCTTATCCTGCTCGTGAGTTTGGTTTACGCTCTGCCATGTCCATGAGCCAAGCAAGAAAACTATGCCCTCAAGTTGTTATTATTGAGCCGAATTTCGAAAAATATCGTGCCATCTCGGCTGAAATTCATAGTATATTTCAACAATACACGACTCTTATTGAGCCTTTATCTTTAGATGAAGCCTATCTTGATGTCACTGAAAATTTAAAACAAATCGCGAGTGCGACCGAAGTGGCTATGCATATTCGGGAAGATATTTTCAGGCAAACCGGGCTGACAGCCTCGGCTGGTGTAGCACCTAATAAATTCTTGGCAAAAGTTGCGTCCGACTGGAATAAACCGAATGGCCTGTTTGTTATAAAACCTTCTCAAGTAGCCAGTTTTATTCAGGACTTGCCCTTAAAAAAAATTCCAGGAGTAGGCAAAGTTACCCAAGAAAAGCTACAACAGCTTGAACTACATACGCTAGGCGACTTACAAAAAATTGAAGAAGCTGTTTTAGTTCACCACTTCGGTAAATATGGTCAACAGCTTTATTTATACGCTCAAGGCATCGACAACCGGCCCGTACAAGCTGAACGTGCCCGACAGCAAATTTCGAAAGAAACCACATTTGATAGTGACTTTACTTTAGCCCAGTGCCAACCCTACTGTCATGGTCTAGCCGAAAAAGTCTGGCAAAGTTTAGAGAAAAAGCAGCTTAATGCTCGTGGTGTAAATATTAAGCTCAAACTTAAGAATTTCCAGACTTTGCAACACAGTAAAAGTTTTAAAAACCCAATTCATTCTCAACAAGACCTGATTCAAGTTTTATTCTTACTTTTAAATGAGATGCATATTCCCGAAAACTTCCAATTTCGGCTCATTGGTATTGGGGTTTATCAATTACAAACTAAAGCTGACGACTTTCAGTTGTCTTTATGGTGAGTGTTGTTTTTTTATACAAAAGAACAAGTTTTAAACAAAAACAGTTCCCTTTTGCTTAAAGTTTAAAGTAATCTAATCAGCGCATATTCATTACCCATGTATTTGCAACATGCCAAAGCAACCTTTACTTTCGGCATATCGTCCTGTGATTGGCGTGACGACCAAATCCGAATATTACAGGGCACTTAAAGTACATGGGGCTTGCCCGTTCTTATAAATCACAACAATAATCTACTGAAATTCTTTTGCACTTGCTTGCACCTGCCTACGAACTCTTCATAAAATCGAACTATTCAATAAAGACACTTTAGAGCATTTTTATGACGGTAAAACGCTTACACGTAACTTCAAGATATTGTGAAGTGGCGATTTCGGGTAATTTAGTCCATTTAGCAGGGCAGCTCGCTGATGACACCAGTGTAGACATTACGGCGCAAACTCAACAAACTTTGGACAATATTGATCGCTTACTTGCTGAAGCCGGAACTGACAAAAGTCATATCCTGTCTGTCATGATTTTTCTAAAGGATATTGATAAGGACTATGCAGCCATGAATGCAGTGTGGGATGCATGGATTAGCAAAGAGCATCCACCTGCTCGTACTTGTGTTGAATCTAAACTTTATGCACCTGATGTACTTGTAGAAATGACCGTTGTTGCGGTACTTCCTTAATTCTTATTAATTTTAATCAATAAAAACCTGAGCAAGATCATGATCGATATTGCTCAGGTTTTAATTTTTAAAGTTGATAATATCAGCATTTTTTAAAATCTTATTTAATGAGGCTTAAAATTAAATTACTGTAAGACCTAATTTTTAAGACTTTACAAAAGCATTTGAAATTCTTTCTAGCTGAGGCGTTGCATGTAAAGTTGCCATCTCTGATTCAGGGGTCAATAAGTCTCTTCTTAACTCATGATAATCTGGCACAGTGCTGTAACTTAATACACGATAGCCCGCAAGCTGTAATAAACGGCGCTCATATTGTTGATGTGCTCGGCGTAAACCACTTTCTTCAAGCATAACCACTACAACAACCTGATAATTTTGATCAAGCACAACAAAGTCAGCTGTCATATTTTGATATTTGCGACGAGTGTGAGCATATTTCGTTGTTAATAATGCATCAAATGAAACATGAGCTAACACAGTAAATTTAGGCAATACTGTCTGTAAACGAGTTAATGTCATTTGTTCATGACTACTTAACACGGCACGGCGCTTTAAAGCACTGTCTTGTTGATGCTTTCTTGAGAGGCTTTTCGCCGCCATAACAACGGTCAAAAATAGTAATAAGATTGTAATTAAATAGTACATGGGTCCATCCTTTAAGTTTTTTATAATGATTTTGCTAGATCACGCTTTGTTTTAATTGATAACGACGCAGCCGTTCTTTAAAAGGTTCACTTAGTAATTTCACTTGTAGTTATCAAGCTTGGCTTAAATTTAGCCACCCTCACATTATTTATAAACACAGACTCAGCAACAATCAAGTGCAGCTCGTCAGATTTTTAGGATTTATCATTTTTCATTACACTTTTTACATAAAAAATGCTCAGAAATCTCACCATATGATTTATCCACTCACTTTAAAAATAAAAAAGGCTCTTAAACAGAGCCTTTTTTATCGTTATCCACGAGCTTTTGATTTTGGTTTACTTTTACCACCAAATGGTCTCTTTTCACCTGTTTCACGAGGTGGTAGACCCGTATGTTGAGTCAGTACCTGCCCTTTTTGCGGTCGTTTATGCTGATTTTTATTTTGAGCTGTTTGACCTGAACGCTTCACTGAATCGCCCGCAACAGTCGAGTTCTTCTTACGTGCAGATTTATATTCTCCTTCCGCCCCTTTCGGTTGATAAGTTGGAATTAAATGTTGCTTTGAATTACCAATTAAATCAGCGCGGCCCATTTCTTTAAGTGCTTCACGAAGTAATGGCCAGTTATTTGGATCGTGGTAACGTAAGAATGCTTTGTGCAGACGACGGCGTTTTTCGCCTTTTACAATGTCTACATTTTCAGTGTAACGCGCCACTTTTGCGAGTGGGTTTTTCCCTGAATAATACATGGTTGTCGCAGTTGCCATCGGTGATGGGTAGAACGTCTGTACCTGATCGGCACGGAAACCATTCTTCTTCAGCCAGATCGCAAGATGCATCATGTCATAATCAGAAGTACCTGGGTGTGCAGCAATAAAGTAAGGAATTAAATATTGCTCTTTTCCTGCTTCTTTACTAAAGCGATCAAACATTTGTTTGAAACGGTCATACGTACCAATACCCGGTTTCATCATCTTAGATAACGGGCCTTGTTCAGTATGCTCTGGTGCAATTTTTAAATAACCGCCAACATGGTGTTGTACCAGCTCTTTGACATATTCAGGGTTCAATACTGCAAGGTCATAACGTAATCCCGATCCAATCAGAATCTTCTTCACCCCTTTAATCGCACGTGCTTTACGATAAAGCTGTACTAAAGGTGCATGATCGGTATGCAAGTTTTGACAAACACCCGGATATACACAAGAAGGTTTACGACAGTTCTTCTCAATTTCAGGGTCTTTACAATGCAAACGGTACATGTTTGCTGTTGGACCACCTAAGTCTGAAATAATACCGGTGAAGTTCGGCGCTGTATCACGAATTTTCTCGATCTCACGTAAGATCGAATCTTCCGAACGGTTTTGGATAATACGGCCTTCATGTTCTGTAATCGAACAGAATGTACAACCACCAAAACAGCCACGCATAATGTTGACCGAGAATTTGATCATATCAAATGCAGGGAAACGCGCATCTCCATATGCAGGATGCGGCAAACGTGCATATGGCAAATCAAATACATAATCCATTTCCTCTGTGGTTAGAGGAATTGGAGGTGGATTGATCCAGACATCACGCTCACCATGACGTTGAACCAAAGCACGTGCATTACCCGGGTTGGTTTCAAGGTGCAAAATACGGTTTGCATGTGCATAAAGCACTTGATCATTCGCCACTTCTTCAAAAGAAGGTAAACGAATTACAGCCAATTCTCGCGGAGGTAACTTGTGTTTAATCGCTTTTGACTGAGCAGGCTTTAGCTGAACAATCTGAGTATTTTCATCAAGTTGGTCGCCTTCACGTACAATCGGATTTGCAACAATTTCTTTTTGAAAACCTTGATATTGAGCTAGTGTGTTGCCTTTATCTTTCTCAATTTCACAACCATCAATATCTTCAGTCATGACATATGGGTTAATAATTGGGTCAACACGCCCAATCGTATCTACATCATTACTGGCAATTTCAACAAATTTTGCTTTAGCCGCTTTATTATGTTTATTAATAATAAATGCTGTACCACGAACATCTGTAATCTCGTGGATTTTTTCACCTTTAGCCAAACGGTGCATCACATCGATAATGGCACGTTCACCATTACCATACATAAGCATATCGGCTTTTGAATCCATCAAAATTGAACGACGGACTTTGTCTGACCAATAATCATAGTGCGCAATACGACGTAAACTACCTTCAATACCACCTAATAGTACAGGTACATCTGGGAATGCTTCACGACAACGTTGGCAATAAACCGTTGCCGCACGGTCAGGACGTTTGTTCGGTTCATTGTTTGGAGAATATGCATCATCCGAACGGATTTTACGATCTGCCGTATAGCGGTTGATCATCGAATCCATATTGCCCGCAGTCACTCCCCAAGCAATCGTTGGCTTACCCAATACACGGAAACTTTCAACATTGGTCCAGTCTGGCTGCGCGATAATACCTACACGGAAACCTTGCGCTTCCAATACTCGTCCAATCACACCCGATACAAATGATGGATGATCAATATAAGCATCGCCACAGACTAGAATAAAGTCACACGCATCCCAGCCGAGTTGGTCCATTTCTTCTCGTGACATCGGCAAAAATGGCGCTGGTTCAAAACACGACGCCCAATATTTGTCGTAATCAAACAACGCTTTTGGCGCAGTTTGCATAGTATAAGCGGTAGACATGGCTTGCGAATCTCGGCTAGCAGATGGAGGAGAGACATCTAAAGATGAAAGCCGATCATTTTAACATGAATTTCATTCATTTTCCTTGTTTATAAAACACGCGAAAACAACAATATAGAAATTAATTTGATTAAAGTTTGCTCAATATTTTATTCTTAGATTAAATACGGCGGAATAAAATCCGCCGCAGATCGAACTCATTTATTTATATAATTTAGAAAAGAGCTTTTGGTAAACGAATCTGAATAATCTCGTTATCATCGGCCAACTTTGCATTACGTCCCGTCGACCCAGGGAAGTTATTATCATTGAAAACCGTCAGTGTTGTACCATTTTCAATAATTACATCTTCAATGGTTTCAAATGGGAAGGCAAAAACCTGTCCCGTACCAATATCCCCTGCTCTAGCTGTGCCATACAACATATTCGGGTTAGCAATTTTAATTAAATCGACTAAGTCTTCACGGCTGACCAGCTGGCCTGACTCATTTAATTTAATACGGATTAATTTTTTATAGCCGCCTAAATTATTCTGCGTGGCATCACGTTCAATAATAATACCCTCATTATTATTAAAGAGTTGGAAATCACCAATATTGGTTGCTTTACTGTCTAACTGGAACCAATAATATTTTCCTGTATACGCTTTTTTCTTAATATCGAATTGGGAAATCAACAATTGTCTTTCTGTTTCCCGAATTGATTTAATTGGCTTTTCTATAAGAGGATAAAGATACTGCCCATCTGGCGAAATCGCCATTCCTTCAAAACCGCCACTTTGTTGAACCAAAGGCTCTACAAAATTAATTTGTGCTTTATTAAATTGATTTTGTGGTGAACGTAATTCTTGAGTTGGATTTAATGGATTTGGTAAAGGAATCGGAGCGTCTAAAAGTACACCATCTGCTGAGAAATGGAGTAAATATGGACCAAATTCATCTCCAATCCAGTAGGTCCCATCACTAGTACGCTGCAGCGACTCTGGGTCAAAATCAGCACCCGTTAATAAACGCTCAGGTGTATTACCATTGATGATATTAAATGGAATTAATTTATTCGGATCACGCAGTTGGATAAAACTTTGCACAGTAACTTGACCGGTGCCTTTAGTTTTAGTTTTGAAATCAGGCTTTATTTTATAAATACGAAGTAAAAAGTCTGATGAATTATCTTGAGTCCCAAAACCGTTATCGGCCATTGCCATATAACTGCCATCTTCATTTTTTAATGCAGCAGAAAATCCCTGTACAGGTTGACCTTTAAACGGAGGATAAATTCCATTTGCACCTTTCACATATGCTCCTGAGTCTGGTCCAGCAGCATAAGTTTCTACAGGTAACTTAGCAAAAGAAATTAGAGTTGGTTCGGTAACGTTTTCAGTAGGTGAAGTTTGATCTTGATCGTTATCATCGTTACATGCCGTCAATCCTAAACTGGCACAGCATAATAATGCGACTAAAGTTTTTTTGCTCATGATTTTATACAGTTGGTAAAAAATTAAGCAAATTTAATCAAGCTTGTATGAAGTTTTTGCTTCAAAAATATGAAATCTTTATGGCGAAAATATGACAAGCCTATTGTTTAGCACCCAATAGAAAACTGAACTTGTTAGTAAAGCTAATTAAAGTTTTGTTGGCTGATATTCTCCAGCAATTGCTGCTTTCAAAAAGTTCTGAAAAGTTGGGCATTCCATATGATTTTCAGCAGGACACACCGCAGCATGTTGTAATCCTTGACTAATAAAATGTAATCGCTTTGCCATTTGCTCTAGTTGTTCAGCTTTATCTTTTAGTTTTTGACGGTCAAGATCAGGCTTACCATCTTGCCCAAACATTGTGGCAATTTCATTTAAAGAAAAACCTGCAGCACGACCTAAAGCAATTAATGCCAGTTGATCAATTACTTGTTTGCCATATTGTCGACGTAAGCCCTGCCGTCCTATCGATTTAATTAGTCCTTTCTCTTCATAAAAACGTAACGTAGCCGTTGTGACTTTTGCCTTCTTAGCGACTTCACCAATATCCATAATACCCTCTTGACTTCAAGTGAACTTTAACTTGCACAATAAATTTATCACGTTTCATACGTATAAAAGCAAGGTGTAAAAATGAATACATCCACTCTGTTCTTTCAAGCTTTATGTCTTGGTATTGGTGCAACCATCGTTATGGATATATGGCTGTTAATACTAAAAATATTTAATGTCCCGACTTTAAACTTTGCCTTTCTTGGACGTTGGGTGGGCTGGATATTTCAAGGAAAACTTGTCCATCAATCTATTGCTAAAAGTCCTCCAATGAAGGGGGAATATTTATTAGGCTGGATTGCTCACTATAGTGTCGGAATTATCTTTGCATCGAACTTTCTTTTAATTGTAGGTTCGACTTGGCTCGACCATCCTCAGTTTTACTCAGCACTACTGTTTGGTTTGGTCACCGTTCTCATTCCTTTTTTTATTATGCAACCAGCTATGGGTAGTGGTTTTGCCTCATCAAAAACACCTCACCCTTTTTTGAACTGTCTGAAAAGTTTGCTGAACCATAGTGTTTTTGGCTGTGGTTTATATCTCACTGCAAAACTATTTCAAATTTAAATAAAGGGAAATTTCCATGAAAACTGTTGCCATTATTTACCATAGTCGCCAAGGTCACACCCAATTTATTGCTCAGCAAATTCAAATTGGCATCTTGAGCCATCACAATATTAAAGCAGATTTACTCAATGCCGAGGATCTTATCGAGCGTCCAGAAATTCTTATCCAATATGACGGATTAATTTGGGGATCTCCTACTTATTTAGGTGGTGTATCTTCCAAGTTAAAACAGCTCATGGATGCAACTGGTCCATTATGGAAAAAACAAAGTTTTAAAGGGAAATTAGCAGCTGGGTTTACCGTTTCATCTCTTCCTGCTGGTGATAAACAATCCACACTAATTTCAATTTTTACTTTTTGCATGCAACACAGCATGTTATGGGTAGGTAACCCAATTCTACCAGAACAGCATCAAGGTGTTGCCTATACACAAGCAGCTAACCGACTCGGTTCATGGTCAGGTTTAATGGCTCAGGCTGAACATGCTAGTAATGCAGATGGTTTTGATGAGGGAGATATTAAAACTGCTCAACAATTTGGTGAAAATTTTGCATTGACCTTAAATGCTTATCAAGGGACTTAACTCCATAGTTGAAAAAGAACGTCTGTAAGTTAAAACGTACAAAATTTGGAGTCATTAACGGATATTCAACTTGAGTATTTTTTCATAACATATAAATCATAGAGAGACAGGAAGTCTCATTGAACAAGAATAAGAACGCAGGAAGCGGTAGTTGACAGGAGTTAGCTACATAAAGCTGAATACGAAGAAACCTCGACAGGATGTCGGGGTTTTTTCATTTCAATAATACAAAAATCTTACTTTTTGCTTGGGCTGAGCAACAGAACTTATATTGATCCAATAAATACGGCTGAATACCATCATTTCATTTGAAATTTGATTATTGGTTTTGTATTTTGCTTACCTCATCTCTAGCTCAAGATCATTTTGCACCATCACAATTACAGCGCCTTAGTCTCAAATTTTTTATTATTGCGTTGATGACAATAATGACGGGATGTACAAGTTTAGGCCCTAATAGCGGTTCATTTTCTTGGCGCTCAAGTAAGCTTTCGTCTGGCTTACAAAAAGCTTATTCTGTTCCGCCAAGTACAGCAAATCGCCTATCTCCAATGATTATTCAAAGCGCTGATAGATATAATGTTCCACCGCTTTTATTGGCAGCCGTGATCAGGCAAGAGTCTAGCTATAATAGTAATGCTCGCTCTCCCACCGGCGCTATTGGGTTAACACAAATTATTCCCAGTTATTGGCAACAAACTTGTACTGGTAACTTGTTTGATGAATCTACCAACATCCAATGTGGTGCTTATATTTTAAATCATTACTATCAGACAGCAGATAGCTGGTTCAAAGCGACAGCATATTATAATGTTGGTCCAACAGGATATGAACGAAGTTTCTGGACACGACACAAAGCAAAAAAATATGCTCGATCTGTGAAACGTCATCAGAAAACTTTAAAAAGTGCTTTATAAATTAAGATTAAATAAAAAAGCCCATTTATTAATGGGCTTTTTTATACGGTTAATTTTATTCGTCAAATAAACCTTCAAATAAAACAGAAGATAAATAGCGTTCCCCACTGTCTGGAAGAATAACAACAATTGTTTTACCTGCATTTTCAGGAAGCTCTGCAATTTTAGCCGCTGCTGCCAATGCAGCACCACTTGAAATACCCACTAAAATACCTTCTTGGGTGGCACAATTTCTCGCCCATTGAATTGCTTCTTCACTACTCACTGGTATGACTTCATCAACTAAATCTAAATCAAGATTCTTTGGAATAAAGTTTGCTCCAATTCCCTGAATTTTATGCGGTGCGGGTGTAATGTTCTCACCATTTTTTGTTTGAGTAATAATTGGAGACTCAGCAGGTTCAACTGCTACTGAGTACAATGGCTTATTCTGAACTTGTTCAAAATAACGAGAAATACCCGTAATCGTACCTCCTGTACCTACACCAGCTACCAAGATATCAACTTGCCCACCTGTTGCTTGCCAGATTTCTGGTCCAGTCGTATCAACATGAATTTGTGGATTAGCTGGGTTTTCAAACTGTTGTGGCAAGAAATAAACATCTGGTTGTTCAGTTGCTAACCGCACAGCTTCATCAACTGCACCTTTCATTCCCTTCGCTGGCTCTGTTAGGACTAAATTGGCACCAAGTGCTTTTAACACTTTTCTACGCTCAAGACTCATGCTTGCAGGCATAGTTAAAGTAATGGAATAACCTTTTGCCGCCGCTACGAACGCCAATGCAATACCAGTATTACCACTGGTTGGCTCAACAATATGCATGCCTTCTTTCAACGCGCCTCTTTTTTCTGCATCTGCAATCAGCGCAGCTCCAATACGGCATTTCACAGAAAAGGCAGGATTACGACTTTCTACTTTGGCTAATACGGTTGCGCCCGTTTTAATCAAACGATTAATACGTACTAAAGGAGTATTACCAATAGCTTCGGCATTATTGGAATAAACTGCGATACCTAAATTATTGGGTGTTGGGAATTGTGGATCAGTAGACATGTTATATCCTTATTAGATTTGGAATGATTCTGAATCATTATAGGCTTGTCAGTTAAACAGGAAAGTAGAAAACATTAAGTTTTATATATTTTTAATACTTTAAGTTTAAAAAGCGATATTTATTAAAGTATTTAAAATAACAAAGAACAGTTTCGCAAATATGAAATATATGCAAAAAATTTATTTTTCAAAATAAAAACTTTCAGCTTACACTTATAAGTTATTGAACTTTATTGTGTTTAGAAATATAAATTTTAGGTTTAAGCCCGAAAAACTCTATTCTTTTCTTCCATGAATCTATAGCTAATAAAAATTGAATAGAACTAATATCAGTAATTTTCTGAATATTTTTATCAAATACAAACCATAAAGCTGCTGAATTAATAGTATATTCAATATTTACTTCTTTTTGCATTATAAGTTCTATTGATGTCTTTGATTGCTCAATATTATAGATTAAAGACTCTGGTTTACTGGCAATTTTAACTGATATAATTTCTTTATCTTTATACAAATCAGCAACCTCAATCTTATGTTTTCTTTTCCCTGTTTCTATTGCTCTAATTTCCTTGAGTTGTCTATCTAACAAAACATAGCCTTCTTCTTGACTTAATTTCTGATTAAAATAATATTCTCTATATAAAATTTTATTATCAGTAACCACTTCTTGATCTAGATTTTCTGCTTTTTCAGCTCTCCATTTCAAATATTCTGTTTCTATTAAATCTTCTTTCAAAATAGTCTCTATATTATCTAAAGATCTTTTAAGATATTCCATAAAAGTAGAATTAAAACAGAACCACTCTCCATTCTTCAAGAAATAACAATAGCCTTCTAGTTCCTTATAATAGTCAACAACTTCTTTTATGGGACTAGTATAAACACCACTATCTTCCCTTTTAAATTGTATTTTAAGATTGTCTAAATTAACTACTTTTTCATCTTCAACAAATTTAGCAATTTCTAAAATATCTAAACTATTACCTAACTTCCTTCTAAAAGTTTTGCCTTTTTTCTTTCTATAAACAATTTCATAACTATATTCACTATAACTAAAACAAATATTTATACCAAAAGCTCTGATTTCTTCGATTCCAACAGCAAAATTATGGTCTAATAATGATGTTAAAAGCTCATTATCTAATTCTTCTACTAAAACTTCATCCGTTACAGCTTCCAATTTCGGTAAGTTAATAATAGGGTTCCTTTTTACTGTATCACTGATACTATTAAAGATTTCAACTAATTCCTCGGGCCTTTTATTAATATCCATTTGGATAGAATCGGCAAAAATTATATTTTTCTCTCCCCATATTTCTTTATCTGTCGCTTTAAGTTTTATATGCTCAACTGATTCACCAGATTCATAACTGTCCTTCACAAAACTTGCATATGAGGAAATATCTTGTCTTTTTGTACCTGTAAAGTATCTACTCTTTTTCAAAAGAATTGTATTTTCATCAGCCATTCTAACAGCCAAGCTAATACCAAAATCAAATTCTATAAATTTTGATAAATAAAAATGAGATTTACCTAAACTAACAGCATATATTTCTTTATTGTCATCTGTATTCCGACATATTAATAAGCCATAAAAAAAGTGATTACTAGGTGCTTTTACATCTTTATTAAAAAATTCTCTATAAGTTGTCCACCACCATATTTCATTTCCCTTTAACTTTTCTGAAAAATAAAATGTCATCTCATAATTTCCTGAGATTATAGTTTTTTGCTCGATCAAATCAACTTTTTCGACTTTTTCTATTAATTCATCATATTTATTTGGTCTAATTTTATAAATATTATATGTATTCCCCATACTTTTACCTTTAAATTCCTATTTATGATTAAAAGTTATACACCAATAACAATATAATTATAAATATTTATTTTTCAAGCATAAAAAAACACCCCAACCTCTTTTGAGATTGGGGTGTTTGGAATAATGAGCTGGCGATGACTTACTCTCACATGGGTAATCCCACACTACCATCAGCGCTAAGAGGTTTCACTTCTGAGTTCGGGAAGGGATCAGGTGGTTCACTCTTGCTATGGTCGCCAGCACAACTGTTTATGGATACTTGCTTGGGTCTTATTTGATGCCGAAGCGTTTTCCAAATCTGTAACAGACTGGGCTGATTGAATCTTACTTTACTTGTTCATTTTAGCTAGAGGTATAACTAAATCAAGTTGTCTTGCATATTTAAGAATCGATTGATGCTTCATATACAACTGCTTGGGTGTTGTATAGTCAAGCCTCACGAGCAATTAGTATTGGTCAGCTTCACATATCACTATGCTTCCACATCCAACCTATCAACGTCCTAGTCTCGAACGGCTCTTTAGAGGACATAAAGTCCTAGGGAAATCTTATCTTGAGGTAGGCTTCCCGCTTAGATGCTTTCAGCGGTTATCCCTTCCGAACATAGCTACCCGGCGATGCGACTGGCGTCACAACCGGTACACCAGAGGTTCGTCCACTCTGGTCCTCTCGTACTAGGAGCAGATCCTCTCAAATTTCCAGCGCCCACGGTAGATAGGGACCGAACTGTCTCACGACGTTCTAAACCCAGCTCGCGTACCTCTTTAAATGGCGAACAGCCATACCCTTGGGACCTGCTTCAGCCCCAGGATGAGATGAGCCGACATCGAGGTGCCAAACACCGCCGTCGATATGAACTCTTGGGCGGTATCAGCCTGTTATCCCCAGAGTACCTTTTATCCGTTGAGCGATGGCCCTTCCATACAGAACCACCGGATCACTAAGACCTACTTTCGTACCTGCTCGACTTGTGGGTCTCGCAGTTAAGCGCGCTTTTGCCTTTATACTCTACGCGTGATTTCCGACCACGCTGAGCGCACCTTCGTACTCCTCCGTTACTCTTTAGGAGGAGACCGCCCCAGTCAAACTACCCACCAGACACGGTCCTCGTCCCGGATCACGGGACAGAGTTAGAACCTCAACATTACCAGGGTGGTATTTCAAGGACGGCTCCACTGGAACTAGCGTTCCAGCTTCAAAGCCTCCCACCTATCCTACACAAGTAAGGTCAAAGTTCAGTGTCAAGCTGCAGTAAAGGTTCACGGGGTCTTTCCGTCTAGCCGCGGGTACACTGCATCTTCACAGCGATTTCGATTTCACTGAGCCTCTGCTGGAGACAGCGCCGCCATCATTATGCCATTCGTGCAGGTCGGAACTTACCCGACAAGGAATTTCGCTACCTTAGGACCGTTATAGTTACGGCCGCCGTTTACTGGGGCTTCGATCAAGAGCTTCGCTTACGCTAACCCCATCAATTAACCTTCCAGCACCGGGCAGGCATCACACCCTATACGTCCACTTTCGTGTTTGCAGAGTGCTATGTTTTTAATAAACAGTTGCAGCGGCCTGGTTTCTGCGGCTGTCGTCAGCTCAGGAAGCGAGTTCCATCACCAACAACAGCGTACCTTCTCCCGAAGTTACGGTACCATTTTGCCTAGTTCCTTCAGCAGAGTTCTCTCAAGCGCCTTGGTCTACTCGACCTGACCACCTGTGTCGGTTTCGGGTACGATTCCTGTGTAACTGAAGCTTAGAGACTTTTCCTGGAAGCATGGCATCAACCACTTCGCTGTACAAGTACAGCTTGCTATCAGATCTCAGCATAGAGTACCCCGGATTTGCCTAAGATACATGCCTACATCCTTTCACCTGGACAACCAACGCCAGGCTGATTTAGCCTTCTCCGTCCTCTCATCGCATTACACAGAAGTAATGGAATATTAACCATTTTCCCATCGACTACGCCTTTCGGCCTCGCCTTAGGGGTCGACTCACCCAGCCCCGATTAACGTTGGACTGGAACCCTTGGTCTTTCGGCGAACGGGTTTTTCACCCGTTTTGTCGTTACTCACGTCAGCATTCGCACTTCTGATACCTCCAGCATGCTTCTCAACACACCTTCATCGGCTTACAGAACGCTCCCCTACCACGTATACAAAGTATACATCCGCAGCTTCGGCACATAGTTTTAGCCCCGTTACATCTTCCGCGCAGGCCGACTCGACTAGTGAGCTATTACGCTTTCTTTAAAGGGTGGCTGCTTCTAAGCCAACCTCCTAGCTGTCTATGCCTTCCCACATCGTTTCCCACTTAACTATGATTTTGGGGCCTTAGCTGGCGGTCTGGATTGTTTTCCTCTTGACTACGGACGTTAGCACCCGCAGTCTGTCTCCCGGATAGTACTCATAGGTATTCGGAGTTTGCATCGGTTTGGTAAGTCGGGATGACCCCCTAGCCGAAACAGTGCTCTACCCCCTATGGTATTCGTCCGAGGCGCTACCTAAATAGCTTTCGGGGAGAACCAGCTATCACCAGGCTTGATTAGCCTTTCACCCCTATCCACAAGTCATCCCCTGGCTTTTCAACGACAGTGGGTTCGGTCCTCCAGTTAGTGTTACCCAACCTTCAACCTGCTCATGGATAGATCGCCTGGTTTCGGGTCTATACCCAGCAACTAAACGCCCTATTAAGACTCGATTTCTCTACGGCTCCCCTATACGGTTAACCTCGCTACTGAATATAAGTCGCTGACCCATTATACAAAAGGTACGCAGTCACACCACGAAGGTGCTCCCACTGCTTGTATGCATGCGGTTTCAGGATCTATTTCACTCCCCTCACAGGGGTTCTTTTCGCCTTTCCCTCACGGTACTGGTTCACTATCGGTCAGTCAGGAGTATTTAGCCTTGGAGGATGGTCCCCCCATATTCAGACAAGGTTTCACGTGCCTCGCCCTACTCGTCATCATTATGTGTGCCCTTTCGTGTACGGGAATATCACCCTCTACGTTCGCACTTCCCAGAGCGTTCCACTAAAACACACATAACTTAATGGGCTGATCCCCGTTCGCTCGCCGCTACTGAGGGAATCTCAATTGATTTCTTTTCCTAAGGGTACTGAGATGTTTCACTTCCCCTCGTTCGCCTTGCAACACTATGTATTCATGTTGCAATACCTACCTTAAAGTAGGTGGGTTCCCCCATTCAGACATCTCCGGATCAAAGGATATTTGCCGCCTCCCCGGAGCTTTTCGCAGGCTATCACGTCTTTCATCGCCTCTGACTGCCAAGGCATCCACCACATGCACTTAATTACTTGACTATACAACCCCAAACAGTCGATGTTACCTACAAGTTAGTAACTTCAACATTTCAGTTTAGAGCACTGTGCACTTAAGCACCGTACAGCTTCAATCTAAATTCACATACCAAAACGCTTGATTCAGTTAATTTGCTAGTTCTCAATTCATCTAGATTAATTGCTTAACCTAAACTCTTGAGTGAACAATTTATTTCAGACTCAATTTTGCCAATCTGTTAATGAGTTAATGTGTCTTCGTCAGATCACACTAATTACCGTGATAATGAAATCACAGAAGTTAATAAACCAAGATCTCAATCTTTATTTACTAATTTCTGTAATCCGAACTTATCTTAAGTTCTGGTGGAGACTAGGAGAGTCGAACTCCTGACCTCCTGCGTGCAAAGCAGGCGCTCTACCAACTAAGCTAAGTCCCCAGCTTACATCATCAATCATGTATCTTTTATCTATAACTTCAACCAGTCAAAGTCATGGTGGGTCTGACAAGACTTGAACTTGTGACCCCACGCTTATCAAGCGTGTGCTCTAACCAACTGAGCTACAGACCCTCAGATACATCTATGAAGAACAACTTGTTGTGGATTCTTACCAATCGTCAATCTTTCGTTAAGGAGGTGATCCAGCCGCAGGTTCCCCTACGGCTACCTTGTTACGACTTCACCCCAGTCATCGGCCACACCGTGGTAACCGCCCTCTTTGCAGTTAGGCTAGCTACTTCTGGTGCAACAAACTCCCATGGTGTGACGGGCGGTGTGTACAAGGCCCGGGAACGTATTCACCGCGGCATTCTGATCCGCGATTACTAGCGATTCCGACTTCATGGAGTCGAGTTGCAGACTCCAATCCGGACTACGATCGGCTTTTTGAGATTAGCATCACATCGCTGTGTAGCAACCCTTTGTACCGACCATTGTAGCACGTGTGTAGCCCTGGCCGTAAGGGCCATGATGACTTGACGTCGTCCCCGCCTTCCTCCAGTTTGTCACTGGCAGTATCCTTAAAGTTCCCATCCGAAATGCTGGCAAGTAAGGAAAAGGGTTGCGCTCGTTGCGGGACTTAACCCAACATCTCACGACACGAGCTGACGACAGCCATGCAGCACCTGTATCTAGATTCCCGAAGGCACCAATCCATCTCTGGAAAGTTTCTAGTATGTCAAGGCCAGGTAAGGTTCTTCGCGTTGCATCGAATTAAACCACATGCTCCACCGCTTGTGCGGGCCCCCGTCAATTCATTTGAGTTTTAGTCTTGCGACCGTACTCCCCAGGCGGTCTACTTATCGCGTTAGCTGCGCCACTAAAGCCTCAAAGGCCCCAACGGCTAGTAGACATCGTTTACGGCATGGACTACCAGGGTATCTAATCCTGTTTGCTCCCCATGCTTTCGTACCTCAGCGTCAGTATTAGGCCAGATGGCTGCCTTCGCCATCGGTATTCCTCCAGATCTCTACGCATTTCACCGCTACACCTGGAATTCTACCATCCTCTCCCATACTCTAGCTCACCAGTATCGAATGCAATTCCCAAGTTAAGCTCGGGGATTTCACATCCGACTTAATAAGCCGCCTACGCACGCTTTACGCCCAGTAAATCCGATTAACGCTCGCACCCTCTGTATTACCGCGGCTGCTGGCACAGAGTTAGCCGGTGCTTATTCTGCGAGTAACGTCCACTATCCCTAGGTATTAACTAGAGTAGCCTCCTCCTCGCTTAAAGTGCTTTACAACCATAAGGCCTTCTTCACACACGCGGCATGGCTGGATCAGGGTTCCCCCCATTGTCCAATATTCCCCACTGCTGCCTCCCGTAGGAGTCTGGGCCGTGTCTCAGTCCCAGTGTGGCGGATCATCCTCTCAGACCCGCTACAGATCGTCGCCTTGGTAGGCCTTTACCCCACCAACTAGCTAATCCGACTTAGGCTCATCTATTAGCGCAAGGTCCGAAGATCCCCTGCTTTCTCCCGTAGGACGTATGCGGTATTAGCATCCCTTTCGAGATGTTGTCCCCCACTAATAGGCAGATTCCTAAGCATTACTCACCCGTCCGCCGCTAGGTCCAGTAGCAAGCTACCTTCCCCCGCTCGACTTGCATGTGTTAAGCCTGCCGCCAGCGTTCAATCTGAGCCATGATCAAACTCTTCAGTTAAAATCATTTTGCACCTTATTTATAGACAAGGTGCCAATTCTGGCTCATCAATTACTGACTTAAATTTCGCTCAAATAAACTTCGAGTAATTTAAACCAATCAATCAATGAAAATTATTTCGATTAATCAATCAGTAAAAATCCACACAAGTTGTTCTTCAATTCTCTTAATGAT